>DASTBI010000182.1 GCA_035712145.1 Candidatus Eisenbacteria bacterium
CGAGACTCGGGAAGCGCGAGCAACGCGACGGGAACGTCCAGAATCTCCGCCACTTCCCGTGGATCGGGTCGCCACTGTTCGGGAGGACGAATGCGTCCGAGCACGGGAACGATCACGAATCCCGAAGCGCGGGTCTCGATCTCTGGAAAGGTCGCGAGCACTTCCACCCGGCCGGGCTCGAGGCCGATCTCCTCGTGAGCTTCGCGCAGCGCGGTCTCGACGGGAGTCCGGTCGCCGGGATCGCTGCGCCCTCCAGGGAACGCGATCTGACCGCCGTGCCGTCCGCGCTCGGCTCTCCGGATCAGCACCAGGCGGACCTCTCCGCTCGGCGCCCGATAGACGGGCACCAGCACTGCCGCCATGTCCGCCGAGCGTTGCTCGCCCAGGAACGGCCGTGAACCACCTTCTCGCATGGGCGGAGTCTACGGGGACCTGGCCTTCCTACAGCAATCGTCGCGAGCGGAAGCTCACGGTGCCGCGCGACGCGACGATGACGTGGTCGAGCACGCCGATTCCGACCAGCTCTCCGACCTCGCTGAGCCGGCGCGTGATGCCGAGGTCTTCTTCGCTCGGCTCCGGGTCGCCGCTCGGGTGGTTGTGCACGAGCACCACGCTGGCCGCGGCGTGCAGGATGGCCGGCCGGAACACCTCGCGGGGATGGACGATCGATGCGTTCAGGCTTCCAATCGAGACCGTCTCCCGGCACTGGATCTCGTGGCGGGCGTTGAGCAGCAGGACGACGAAGTGCTCACGCCGTGCTCGGGCCAGGTCGGGCACGTGGGCGAGAACGTCTTCAGGTCCCCGGATCGGCCCGCCGGAGACCGGCGCCCTGGCCGCCCTTCTGCCCAGCTCGAACGCGGCGACCAGCGCGGCTGCCCGGGCCGCCCCCACGCCAGGAATCCGCATCCATCGCGCGGGCGGCCACTCCGCGAGCTCGCCGGGGCGGGTGCGCGCCAGCAGCCGGCCTACGCCGATGGCGCTCCGACCCGGCGTCCCGCTGCCCACGATCAGCGCCAGCAGCTCCGCGTCGGCCAGGGCGGCGGCGCCCACGTCGCGTAGCCGCTCGCGAGGCCGCGGGCGCGCGGTGCTTCGCGACCCTTTTCCCGAGCCCCCCTCTTCGGCCATAATCCCCCGTTCACGATCCACGTCCCACCCGTCCGACCCGCGCCGACCCCCGAGGGAGCCTTGAAGCCCGTAAAGACATTGCCCCACAGCACACGCCGTGCCGTCCTGACTCTCGGCATCCTCGTGTTCGTCCTCGTCCCCTTCGGCTCGCACGCGCAGCGGGTGCAGAAGGCCGCCGACGTCCTCGACGGCTCCGGCTTGGTGAATTACATGACGCGCCCGACGTTCACCGTGGGCTCCTGGGTCAAGTACCACACGAGGGGAAGCAGTGAACAAGGTTTCAAGGACGACTACACCGTGACGATCTTGGTCGGCGGCGAGGAGGTCTGGTGGGGAGAGCCGTGCTTCTGGATCGAGACGCGCACCAAGAAGGCCGGTGACCGGGAGCGGGTCACCGCGTCGCTCGTTTCCTATGCCGCATTCGGCGACACGATGGCGGAAAAGCACCTCATGTGGTTCATCCGCAAGACCATCAATGGAATGAAACCCGACGGCACTCCCGACATCGGGCTCTATACCCGCGGAAAGAACGAGATTCAGCTGCGGCGGGTGAACTGGGAAAAGGACGACAACGGACCGACATCGATCGACAGCCTTGGCGCCGAGACCGTGACCGTTCCCGCCGGAACGTTCGATACGCGCAAGGTGGTTCGCCGCTACGTCAATGCCGAGACGGCGGAGCTCGGTGACAGCACCACCTACTACGAACGGCGGCTCGATCGGACCTCATACCTGACGCCCAAGGTTCCGATCACGAATCTGGCCCTCGTGGACGTCGACGACCACCAGAAGGGCAAGACCTGGATGGCCGGGAAGTTCGACAAGGGCCCGCTGAATACCCTGGAGCGGGCACGCGGGAGGACCGAGCTGATCGAGATGGGCTCGACGGGGCTCACCGCCCTGCTGGTGCCGGCCGACAAGCGCAAGCCGATCGACCGCAAGGTCATCGAGGCGACGCTCGCCGAATACGCCACGGGGACGCCGCCTTTGCCGAAGCGCCCCTCGAACCGCTGAAACGCCGCTCTAACCGAACAACCCGCGCGCGAAGGCCTCGGGGTCGAACGGCGCCCAGTCGTCGACTCCCTCGCCCACGCCCACCAGGCTGATCGGCAGCTCCAGCTCGACCGCGATCGACAGCACGGCCCCTCCGCGAGCGGTGCCATCCAGCTTGTTGATGGCGAGGCTCGTGAGCGGCACGGCCCGGTGGAACTCGCGCGCCTGAGCCACCGCGTTCTGGCCGATCGTGGCGTCCAGGACCAGCAGCGTGTGGTGCGGCGCACCTTCGATCTGACGCTGGCAGACCCGCATCACTTTTTGAAGCTCGGCCATCAGGTTCTGCTTGGTGTGCAAACGCCCGGCGGTGTCGACCAGCACGATCTCGACCCCCCTCGCCCGCGCGGCGGCCAGACCGTCGTGCACGACCGCCCCCGGGTCTCCCCCTTCCTTGGCGCGAACGATCGAAGCGCCTGCACGCTCGGCCCAGACTTCGAGCTGCTCCGCCGCCGCGGCGCGGAACGTGTCGGCCGCCACCAGCAGCGTGGAGCGATTCGAGCCCGCGAAGCGCGCGGCGAGCTTGCCCGCCAGCGTGGTCTTTCCCGAGCCGTTGACGCCGACGACCAGCGCCACCCACGGCCGCTCGGAACCGGGCTCGAAGGCGGCCCGGCGCGTGGAGAGCAGCTGGACCGCGCTCTTCTCCAGCGCCTCGCGCAGGGAAAGATCCTGGCGTTTCATGCTCTCGCGAGCGCCGGCGATCAACCGATCGGTGGTGGCGGGCCCGACGTCGGCGGCGAGCAGCGCATCCTCGAGGGATTCCACCATCGCGGGATCGATCGCGCCGCGGCGTCCCAGTATTCCGGAGAGCGATTCGCCCAGGCGGGCCTGCGTCTTCGCCAGCCCCTGACGAAGACGTCCCCAGACATCCATGGCCGGCGCCTAGCCGGTGGTGGCTTCGGCCAGCTCGCGGGGTGCTGTGGTCTCGGCGCTGGCCGGCGATTCTCCGAACCGCACCGACACCAGCTTGGACACGCCCAGCTCCTGCATGGTGACGCCGTACAGAAGCGTGGCCGCTTCCATCGTCACCTTGTTGTGCGTGATGACCACGAACTGGGTCTTGTCGCTGAAGCGCTTCAGCATCTTGAGGAAGCGCTCGACGTTGGCGTCGTCGAGCGGCGCGTCCACCTCGTCGAGCAGGCAGAAGGGCGAGGGCTTGACCAGATAGATGCCGAACAGGAGAGCGATCGCGGTCAGCGCGCGCTCGCCGCCCGACATCAGGCTGATGCTCTGGAGGTGCTTGCCGCGCGGCTTGGCGACGATCTCGATCTCGCACTCGAGCGGATCCTCGCCGATCGCGCGCAGCTCGGCGTCGCCGCCCTCGAACAGCGTGCGGAACACGTCGCGGAAGTGCTCCTGAACCCTGGCGAAGGTCTCCACGAAGAGCTGGCTGGCCGTGGTGTTGATCTTCTCGATCGCTTCCAGGAGCTGGGCCTTGGCGGCCAGCAGGTCCTCGCGCTGTCGCGTGAGGAATTCGTAGCGCTCCTTGCGCTTGGTGTACTCCTCGACCGCCAGCAGATTGACGGCGCCGAGCGAACCGAGCCGCTCCCGGGCGGCGGTGAGCTCGGATTCGGCCACCACCGGATCGAACCCTTCCGGCGGCGCCTCGGGCTCCCAGCGACGAGGATCCATCTTGTATTCGGTGCGCAGGCGCTCGAAGGTGCGCTCCAGCTCGGCGCGCGCTTCGAGCTTGCCGATCTCGATCTGGTGCAGGAATTCGGAGAGCTCCGCCTGCTCGTGGCGGCGATCGCGCACGACCTCCTCGCTGCCCTGGATCTCCTCCTTGAGCGCGTTGAAGCGGTTCTGCAGCTCGACCACGCGCTCGCGCTGTGAAGCTTCCGAGTCACGCAGGCCCGAGAGACCCGCGGCGAGCCCGCTGACCTCGGCCTGGATCTCGGCCACGCGTGCGGCCGCCTGCGTGACCTCTTCACGCCGCTGGACCAGACTGGCTTCGAGCTCCCGCTGGGTCTGCTCCTCGCGCGCCCAGCGCGATTCGATCTCACCGAGCTCTCGGGACAGTGCGAGCAGCGTGTCGCGTGCCGCCTGCGCTCCCGTCGCCGCCTGGTCGCGGCGGGCTTCGAGGGCCTTGAGCTCCCCGTCCGCGTCGACCACGAGCGCGCGCGCCTGCTCGAGCTCGGCCTGGAACTCCAGCAGCTCGCGCTCGGCCTCGGCCGCGGCGCGTTCAAGCGCTCCGCGCTCGTGCTCCAGCGCCGTGAGCTCGGAGCGGCGCTCCTCGGCTTCGCGTTGCGCCCATTGCCGCTCACGCTCGGCGCCCTCCAACTCGCGCAGCAGCGTCTCCAGCGCTTCGCGGCGCGCTTCCAGCTCGGTCTGCGCTTCGGCGCGACGGGCGGCCTCGTCGTCGCGGCGCTTCTCGAGCAAGTCCAGCTCCCGCTGCTGACCCTCGATCGTCAGCCGCTGCTCGGCCAACCGGCCGGAGAGCTCGCGCACCTCCATCTCACGATGCAGCAGCCCCGCCAGACTCCGCGTCGAGCCCGCGCGCACGCGTCCGCGCTCCCAGACCTCGGCCTCGAGACTCACGAAGCGCAGTCCGCCTTCCGACTGAGCGGACAGTCGCGCCGCCGCGTCGCGGTCCTCGACCACCACCACCGAGCCGAGCAGCCGGTCGACCAGCAGGCGATAGCGCGGCTCGCAGCGCACCAGCTCCGATGCGCGGCCGCGCACACCCGGGTCCTTGGGAATCGGCCCGAGCGTCGATGCGGCGATCGCGCTGAGGTCGATCAACGTCGCGCGCCCGGACGTCAGGCCGCGCAGGCGGCCCAACGCCCGTTCCATCGCCTCGCGGTCCTCTGCCAGCACGAACGCCGATGCTTCGCCGAGGGAGGCCTCGAGCGCGTCGAGATATTGGGTCGGGACCTCCAGGACATCGGCCACCATCCCGAGCAGCCCCGGCACGCGGTCCTCTTCGGCCAGCAGAGCTCGCGCGCCTTCGGACACGCCTTCGTAGTTGCGCTTGAGCTCGAGCAGCGTCTGCAGGCGGGAGTCGGCGGCAGCGGCTTCCTCGCGCCGGCGCGACAAGGACTCTTCGGCGTCGTGCGCCGCGGTGGTCAGCTCGGCATGGGCCTGATCGGCTTCGAGCCAGCGCCGCCGCGTCCGATCGAACTCGTCCGCCAGGCCGCTGCGGCGCTCCTCCGCGGCCTCCCCGGCGCGCGCTCGCTCGCCCTCGCGGGCCGCGAGCTCCTCGATGCGCGCGCCAAGCGACTGGCCGCGCTCTTCGAGCGACTGGCCGCGGGCGCGCAACGCTTCCCACGCGCCGCGCTTCTCGGCTTCGGTCGAGAAGAGCTCGAGCGAGACCTGGCGATGCCCGGCCGCCACGCCGCGCCGTTCCCGCAGTCCGGCCTCGAGCGTGTTGAGCTCGCGCTCCGCGGCCTCGAGCTCGGCCTCGGCGCGGGTTCGCGCCTCGCGGACCTCCGCGAGCCGGCTCTGCGCCTCGCGCTCCCGCTCCAGCACCTCGGCCAGACGGCGCTCGATCTGCGCGGCTTCTTCGGCGGCTTCGCTTCCGCGGCGCTCGAGCCCCGCGGCGCGCTCGCCGAGCAGCACCGACTGGTGCTCGGCCTGGCTCCGCGCTTCCTCGCGATCCCGCAACCCGCCCTGAGCGGTCGACAGCTCGCGCTCGAGCTCGAGGGCCACCAGCTTCTGGTCATTGAGCCTGGCCTCGAGCGCATCGAGCTCGGCGGCGACGCCTTCGCGACGCACCGCCTCCTCCTGCCACTGATCGGCGGCTTCCTTCTCCTTGCGCGAAAGCTCCTGCACCCGCCCCGCGGTGAGCAGCAGGTCGAGGCGCTGCACGTCGTCGCGCAGACGCTGGTACCGGCGCGCCTTTCCGACCTGCCGCGCCAGAGAGCGCAGCTCGCGCTCGATCTCGAACACGATGTCGTTGAGACGCACGAGATCGCCTTCGGTCAAGTCGAGCTTGGCCAGCGTCTCCTTCTTGCGCGCCTTGTACTTGGTGATCCCCGCGGCTTCCTCGAACAGGAACCGGCGGTGACCGGTGTTGTCGGAGAGGATGTGGTCCACCATCTGCCGCTCGATCACCGAGTACGCATGGCTTCCCATGCCGGTGTCGAAGAAGAGATCGCGGATGTCCTTGAGCCGGCACGCCGTCTTGTTGATGAAGTATTCGGAGAGGCCGGAGCGGAACACGCGCCGCGAGACCGTGACCTCGCTGAACTCCGTGGGCAGGATGCCGCGATCGTTCTTGAAGGTGAGATGGACTTCGGCCATGCCGTGCGGCTTGCGGGTCGGCGAGCCGTTGAAGATGACGTCTTCCATGGTGTCGCCGCGCAGCTGGCGAGCGCTCTGTTCGCCCATCACCCAGCGAATGGCGTCCGAAACGTTGGTCTTGCCGCAGCCGTTCGGCCCGATGACTCCGGTGACGCCGCCACCGAACTGCACTTGGGTCTTGTCGGCGAACGACTTGAAACCCTGGAGCTCGAGCCTGTGGAGAAACATGATCCCTGTCTCCCCTCTCTAAGGAGGTGTGGCCTTCGCGAGTGCGTCGACCACTTCCGCGACTTCGGCGTCGCCGAGGGTGCGCACGTCCATCCTGAACTTCCCTGCTCGGATGTAACCGATCACCGGCGGATCCGCGGCCCGTGCCCATCGGTCGAGCGCATCGACGGCGCGGCCTCGCGCCTCGAGCGTCACGACGAACCCCGGCAGCCGCTGCAGCGGCAGCGCGCCGCCCCCTACTTCTCCAGCGCCTCGCTCGACCTCCACTTCGAGCCACGGCAGGCGCTGCCGCAAGGCGTCCGCCAACGACCTCGCGCGGCGCTCCAGAGCCTCGCCCGCGATCGCGAGCATGCCGAGCGCGGGAATCTCGCGCACGGCGCGCATCGGATCGGCATACGCCGGAAGCGTCGCTTCCAGCGCGGCCAGAGCCAGCTTGTCCAGCCTCAGGGCGCGGGCCAGAGGATCCCGGCGCGCGCGCTCGACGAAGGACTTCCGGCCCACGATCAGGCCTGCTTGTGGAGCACCGAGCAGCTTGTCGCCGGAAAAAGTAACGACGTCACACCCGGCGGTCAAACTTTCTCTCACCGTCGGTTCCTTCTCGAGACCGAGCGTCGAGAGATCGACGAGCGCGCCGCTGCCGAGGTCCTCGATGAGCGGCACCTTTCTCCGGTGGGCGAGGGCCGCCAGATCCTCGACCTCCGGCTGCGCGGTGAAGCCCTGGACGCGAAAGTTGCTCCGATGCACGCGGAGCACGGCGCCCACGTCCTTGTGCTTCTCGAGCGCCCGCTCGTAGTCGCGGAGATGCGTGCGATTGGTGGTTCCGATCTCGAGCAGCGAGGCCCCGCTCTTCTCGAGGATCTCCGGGATGCGGAACGAGCCCCCGATCTCCACCAGCTCGCCGCGCGAGACCACCACCCTGCGGCCGGCCGCGATCGCCGAGAGCACCAGCAGCAGCGCGGCCGCGCCGTTGTTGACCGCCAGCGCCGCCTCGGCCCCGGTCAGCCGCTGGAGCCAGCGCTCGACGCCTCCCCCGCGCTCGCCGCGGCGCCCGGAGTCGAGGTCGAACTCGAGGTTCGAATAACCAACGGCGACCCGGTCGAGCGCCTCGCGGGCTGCCTGGGAGAGCGGCGCCCGGCCGAGATTGGTGTGGAGCACGATGCCGGTGGCGTTCAGGACTCGGCGCAGGTCCGGGCGCTGCGCGGCGGCCGCGCGGGCCGCGACCCGGGCGACGAGCGCCTCCGTGGGGGGCGGCGCGCCACCCCCCTTCTTGATCTGGGCTCGCACCTCGGCCAGCTCGGCGCGGGCGGCCTCGACCAGCAATGGGCGGGGAAGATCCCGATCACCATTGGCGAGGCTGGGATGTTGGAGCAGCGCCTCCACGGAGGGCAGAGCGCGCAATTGAGGCTTGGGCACGGGCACGGCCCGCGATTCTACATGAGCCGCTCAGGGGGCGCGCTGGAGCCGGGCGACGACGGTGCGGGTGATGACGTGGCAGTCATCCTTTCCGACCCGAACGTGGCTCATGACCCAGTCGGTAGCCGGGCTTGCGGAGGCGAATGACATAGTCGCCGGGGCGCTCTCCCGCGCCGCTCAGGCTGAGCCACTCTCCCGTCGAGCTCTTGCGGTCCAAGTGCAGAGAGTCCGAGTACGATCCATCGAAGACCCAGCCATCGACCCCTTCGGCGGCCCGTGCTCCGGTCTCGGCATCGTAGACTTCCACGACGATCCCGGGCACGAAATCGTGGGTGCACGCGCCCGGGGCACCCGGCAGATCGCAGCTCGTGAGCACGGCGGCAAGCGCCGGAAGGAGCAGGAGATCCTTGAGCGGCTTCATGCCAAGCCTCCTACCCGGTCGGGAGCCCTTGTTTCGCCCCTCGCAGGGGGCGAGCTCACCCCGCTGCGCTAGAGACTCTCGGCGCGAACCAGGTCAAGGCGCGCTTCACTCTCTCCTCCAGCGGGGCGCTCGGGATCGAGTCACTGAACTCCGCGGCCCGCCTTGCCTCGTGCGCCCGGTAACGTAGCTGCCGGAGACAGTGCGCCACCTCGTCGATGCGCTCCCTGGCCCTGCGCGCCGCTTCGCGCTTCTGGTTCATGAACTCGGTTCCGAACACTCGCCCCGCCTCGTATTGGTTGTGTGGTCTGCAGCGGAGTCGCAGGTTCTCCACCGTCGTCCGGCCCCCTCGGGCCACCGGCTCGATGTGATCGAACTCCAGGCCTCTTTTCTCGGCGCATCGGTGACCGCTTTCTCCTGCGAAGGTGCACTGGCCGCCGTCCCGCTCGTAGACGGCTCGCTTCACGTGGGCAGGAATGTGGCGAATGTCTGTTGAAGGTCTCGCATCTCGCGGGTTGTCTGTGGCTCCGAACTTCCGTTTCTCGAGCTGTCCAATCGCGAGATCCAGAACGCGTCCTAGGACCTTGCTCATGTCGCCGGCTGGAACGGTGTGGGCCAGCAACTCCTCGGCACGTCTCAGCTTGTCGAAAGTCACTTGGTCAATGATGACCTCGAAGGCGTATCGCTGGGGGGCGACTGGCGTCATCTTCGAGGCAGCCCCAACACGCCCCGGGGCGTGTTGGACGGCTTCCCCGACCTCGGCCGAGCTAGCGTTTCCGAATCGAGGATCTTCGGGAACTGCCACCGCACACAGGCCGGTCGCCAGTTCCAGTCGTGGGTACCGCTCCACCAGCAGTGCCTCGATCTCTGACTTGCTTCGGCCTTCGGCAGCCTCGATCAGACCTTCAGCACTCTCCGAATCGAGGTGGGGCGCCAGGAGGATCACGGCGCTCAGGTGAAGCCGGCCCTCCGCGAGGGCTCGGAAGATGCGTGGAAAGCGACGAGCAGTCCGTCCGGCGTGGATGCGCTTGAACCCTGCTTCCTCGGACAGCTTCAGCTCTCCGACGCAGTAGGCATGCATCGAGGCGTAGCCAGCCGGCAAGTAGAGCTGTCGTTCGTCGATCTCGGCGATGTGAGCCAACAGCTCCGCGGTGGCGGTGCGCTCACGACCGGCGATGACGACCGCTTCGCGCAGCAGTGTCTCGTTGCTCAGATGCGTCAGCGAGTAGTTCCTCACGGCAATCTCGGCGGGGGCGAGTGTGCCGGGGGCTGCGCTTACTTCATATCACGAGCTATTGCGCCGTTCTCAGCGACTCGTACAGCGAGGAACGGGTGCTGATTTGAAAACGCGGTCGGAACGAACCGAAATGGCTTCGTGGGCGCAAGCCAGAGCCGTGTCGCGCGATCTCTGGTGAGCGATGCCGAGATGGGCCAGAACGCGAAGAACAATGCGTCAAGCGGTTTTCTTTGGCGCCCCGGTTCCGGGATGCGGGTACGACGCGTCGGCCCGGGCGGGCTACGCTTTCGCCGAGGTCTCCGTCAGCGTGCGGTGCAGCTCCTTGAACTCGGCGTTCAGGTCCTCGATGTCCACCAGGTCGGGCACCAGGCCCTTGGCGCCGTGCTCGAGCGCATAGCGCGCACCCTCGACCAGCGGCACCGCGCCGCCGGCGCGAAGCTCCTTGGCGAGCACCGGAATCTCGGTGCGCGAAAGCTCCGCCTCCACCGCGGCCGGCGTCGGCTTCATCATCAGACCGCGAGGGTTGACGGGACCGACCACGAAGTCCGGTCTCACTCCCCACTCGGACAGCGCCGACAGCAGGTGGCCGAGGTTGTGGGTCTGGAACGCGGCGGCCGCGCGGAAGCGGCGGCGCACGAAACGCACGGTGCTGTCGAAGAAGCTCTTGTGCTTGCCGGCCAGGGCCAGATCGGTGATCGCCGCGGCCAGCACGACGCCGCGAAGCTCGGACCGCCGGAACGAGGTGGACTCGAGCTCGAGCAGCAGCGGCACCAGCGCGGCGAAGTCACTGCGCAGCACGCCGCCGACGCGCGTGAGACCGGTCCAGGCGAGACGCGCCCGCGCGCCCGTCCCGGCACGCGCCACACGCTTCATCGCGGTCCCGGCCAGTCCGTGCTCCGACGAGTCGCGCACGTACTCGGGGACGTTGGGAAGCAGCGCGAAGACGGGCACGGTGTGACGCAGCTCCGAGAGCGCGTCACCGAGGACGCGTGAAGGGCTCGCCAGCACGCCGTCGGCGCCGAGCTGGATGGCCTTGGAAAACGTCACGGCCAGCGATTCGGGCTCGCGGAAGCGCGCGGTGATCTGGAGCAGCCGGTCCCGCGGCGCGCGCGTGAACCCCAGCAGGGATTCGGCGCCGAGCAGGAGCTTCGGCGTCTCGGGAGGAGTGCGCTTCACGGCTTCACCGGCACGGTGGCGCCATGATCGCGCGCCGAGCGATAGATGGCGTCGATCATGCGCTGAACTTCGAGCGCAGCCGCCACCGTGTTGGGGGGCTCGACCCCTCCCGTCGCCCAGTGCAGAAAGGCGGCGTCCTGCAGGTAGTAGCTCTCGCCGTTGACGTCGAAGCGCGCGGGCTGGGGCAGGTCGGCTTCGCGCAGCTGCGTGAGCCCGGCCGGCCAGTCGCCCTGAGGTGTCGCCAGCTCCAGCTCGAGCCCGTCGTTCGACACCAGCATCTTGCCGTTCCGGCCTTCGAACTCGATCACCACCGCCGAGTACGGATAGCCGGGCACGCTCCACGACGAGTCGAAGCCGATCTCGGCGCCGTTCTGGAGCCGCATCATGGCGTGGACCTCGTCCTCGACCTCGCCGAAGAACCACGATCCCTCGGCGCGCGCGTCGACGGGCGTGCCCAGCATCCACTGCAGGAGGAACAGCAGGTGAGACGAGACATTGGTGACCACGCCTCCCCCCGAGCGCGCAAGGTCGTACATCCATCCCTTGCGCGGTCCGAAGGTCTGGGACAGGTACATCGAGGCGCGGGTCTGCTGGACCTGGCCCAGCACGCCGGTGCGCAGCACGTGGTGCGCGGCGGCGAAGATCGGGACGAATGCCAGGTTGTAGCCGCACGCTCCCGGCTTGCCATGGCGTTCGACCGCGGCCGCGATCGCTTCGGCCTCGGACAGCGTGTTCGCCAGCGGCTTCTCCACGAAGATCGCGGCGCCCGCCTCGAGCGCCATCTCGGCGAGCTTTCTGTGCGCGTCGGGCTGCGTGCAGATGAACACCGCCTCCGGGCGCGTCTTGTCGATCAACCGGGCGGGGTTGTCGAAGAACGGCGCCTTGTGGCCCAGACCGCGCACGCTGCGGCCGAGCGGGGCGTGATGATCCGAGAGACCCACCAGCTCCACGTCCGGGATGGTGGCCAGCACCGCGGTGTGCGCGACGCCCATCTTGCCGAGGCCGATCACCGCGGCGCGGATGGCGCGCAGCGGCTTCGGAGCATCGAGCAGCGTGGTGCGGATGGCGGGTGCGGTCATGGGTTCACGCCGCCTGGCCGAGCTTCTCGAGCCCGGCCTCGAGGCCCGTCCACGAGATCGGGAAATCGCGGCGAGCCGGTCCACCGTCCACGCGCGCGGGAGAGATCATGCCCAGCACGTTGTCTTCGGTGAGAGGCGGCCGCTCGAGAACCACCCCGAGAGCGCGCGCGATCGCGAGCGCCAGCTCCGGCGGGAGCTTCACGATGCGCGGCGTGGCGCCGGTCCGAGCGGCGAGACGGTCGATCAACTGTCGAAAAGTCACGCGATCAGGCCCCAGGAGGTCGTAGGTCTTGGAGAGCACGTCGTCACGCTCGAGGCATTGCCCGATCACCTGGCACACGTCGTCCACGTGGATCGGATCGAGCTCGATCGAGCCCTCCCCAATCATCGGCAGCACCGGCCCTTTCATCGAGCGCTGAAGTCGTGCAAAAAGCCCGGCGGGCCCCGGGCCGTAGACCAGCGAAGGCCGCAGGATCACCCACTCGAGCGCCGACTGCGCGACCAGCGCCTCGCCTTCGCGCTTGGTCTGGCCGTAGGGACCCATGCGATCGCGCGAGGCGGAGATCGAGGAAATGAATACCACCCGTCGGCCGCCATTGACCTTCAGGGCGTCGAGGACCTGCCGCGTGCCCTGGACATTGACCTGGCGCGCCACCGAAGCGCGGGCGACGCCTGTGGCCGCGGCCAGATGGACGACCGCGTCCATCCCGCGCGTGGAGCGGTCGACGGCTCCCGCGTCCCGGACGTCTCCGACCTCGACCTCGGCGCCGGGAATGATCTGGGCCTCATCGGAGCGACGCACCAGAGCGCGCACGTGATGACCGCGCGCCGCGAGCAGTGAAACCAGCGGCCGGCCGATGAAGCCCGAAGCTCCGGTGACCAGCACCTTCATGGTGATTTGGGCCGCTCTCGTGGGACGGGAATGCGAACGCTCCGGGCCAGGATCCTTCCCGACAACGGAGCGCGCGCGAGTCTACACGGGGCGCGGAAGCGCGTCCACGTACGCGGATCTAGCGGAGCTTGACGACGTTGCGGCTCCAGCTTCCTTCGCCGGTGGTGAGGCGGATGAAGTAGACGCCGGGGCTCGCGGAACGGCCGTCATCGCGCTGGCCATCCCAGCGGAGACTCTGGAGGCCAGCCTCCCGCCACTCGCCGCGTGCAATGCTGCGTACGTGGCGACCGAGCAGGTCGTGTACCACGCAATCGACACGGCCGGTCCGGGAGAGCCCGAAGGTCAGCTCGGTGGAGACGCCGAACGGGTTGGGCTTGAGACCGCGGATGCCGGCCACCTTGAGGACGTCCCCCACGCCGACGTTGTTCGGAGTCGACCCCGGGTCGCCGGGATTGCTGCCCGCCAGAACCTCATCGAAGTCGAGGAACGTGTCGCGGTCGCGATCGATTCCCATGCGCCGGCCGAGACCGGGCGCGACGCCGGTCACGGTGACCTCCGAGCCCGGACCGGCCAGCGCCATCAGGCTGGTCGTCGAGATCGACTCGCCGGCCTTGTCGGACATCCACGTGCCGGCCCCCTGATACCACCAGCCGCGTGGCTGCCCGCCCACACGACCCTTGGCGATCAGCGCGCAGTGACCGAGCTGGGCCTCGCCCGCGAGCGTGTCGAAGCGCGTGGTCGAGCCGCCGGGTAACGTCACCTGGGCTCCCACGGACGGCGCGAGACCCGTGTCGAAGGCGAGCAGGAACGCTTCGACGTCGCGCCGGTTCTCGTCGGGCGTCTGGTTGGAGGGCTGGCTGAAGTTGAAGCCGGAGAACCGGAGGAAGTTGAAGAGGTTGTCGGTCGAACCGTCGTGAATGAAACCGAAGCCGCGCTTGCTGGTCACGGGCCCATCGGTGAAGCCGGTCTTCTTGTACATGTTGCGAAGCTGCGGAACCTTCATGTCCTGTGATTCCTGCAGCGCGGCCGCGGGCGTGATCTGGCCGCCAGTGCCTGGCCCGAAGCTCGACGCGGCGTGGCAGAAGTTGCAGGTTTGACCCCCGTCCACGGGCTGGTTGAAGAAGAACGTCTGGCCACGCTTGGCGCTCGGTGAATGGAGCGGGGCGTCGGAGAAGTCGCGGTTGAGCGTCTGGTTCGGATTGGGCGGGTATGCGAGCGGCGCCACGAAGGCGTTGAAGGCCGCTATCTCGGTGTCGGGAAGCGCGGTCGCCCGGCCCATCAGGTTCACGAACGCCGGGTTGAACGCGTCGAGGCTGGCCCGGTCGGCGCGCCAGTGGAAGTCCCCGTAAGTCGGGGCCGAGAGTCCGCGCAAGCTCTGCGTGGTCATCGGGCCCTTCATGGGGTGCACTTGCGGCTGCAGGAGCGGCGCCAACGCCTGACCGGTGAGATCGACCGGCTCCATGTTCCCCTGCGGATTGCCCAGGTCCCACGCCAGGTTGTCGAAATCGCCGAACACGTGGCAGCTCGCGCACGCCTGGTCGCCATGCCCCGAGGTGAAGCCCCCGTAGAAGAACTTCCGGCCGTTGACGATCGCGTCGGGCGTCGGATCGAAGCCGATCACGTTCGTCGCGACCACGGAGAGGTCGACCGCAGAGAGCGTCTGGAGCTGGTTGCGGAAGCGCCCGAGCACGTACACGCGGTTGCGCGCCGCGTCCACCGCGATCCCGGTCGGCCCGGCAATGGTCGGCATCCGGCGCGTGATCACGGGCACGCCCGAGACGTCGATCTCGGCGATCCGGTCGTTGGCGAGCGCGGTGACGTAGAGCCGCTGCCCGGTGGACCCCCACGCGACCCCGGTGGGAAGGCCGATCGCCACGGCGAGGTCCGAAGGCGGGCCGGGTGTCGTGGCGTAGTTGATGGTCGGATTGAGGTCGAACGTCGAGACCGCACCCCCCGCGGTGATGAGGCCGGCGCGCGTGTCGACCATGTGACCGCGCAGGTTGGGCTCGAAACGCGTGAGGTTGCGCGGCTCCGTCGCCGTCACCGCGACCCGGCCATCGGTCGCGCTCACGGCGAGACCGAAGTTTACGGCCCCGATGTCCGAGAAGGTGTTGACCACGGTGTTCGTCGCCGTCGCGATCTCGGCCACGTCCGTGTCGAAGAGGTCGTAGAAGATCTTGCGCTGACCCGTGGGATTGGCGGTGGAGCTCCATACCTGACCCGCTTCGTCCCGCCACTGGCCGGCCTGCTGCTGGACGATGAGCCCTGTGATCGGCGGTGGAGGGAGGCCCGGCCTCAAAGGAGGATTGGGCGGGGGTGCGGCGCTCCGGGGCGGACTGCCAAAGGTCACCTCCTGCTCCGAAAGCACCGAGGTGCGGTTTCCGGCGTGGAATACCGCCACGTAGACGCGGGTGCCCGCGGCGTTGGTGGCGAGCGCGCGTGGCATCCGCCCGGCGATCGGGATGCTCTGCAGGAACTGGCGTGTCGAGGCATCGTAGACCTTGACGGCGTCCTCCTGCGACACGCTCACGTAGGCCTTGCCCGCGGCGAAGACGACGTCGCTCGGCTCGTCACCGACTTGGAGGGTCGCCTTCACGTGGAGGGTGCTGAGATCGACGATGCTGATGTCGTCGGAGAGATGGTTGACCACCCAGGCTTCGACGTCGCTCCGCGCCACGACCGACACCGGCTCGAGGCCGACCGGGATCTCCGCGAGCCGCACCGGTGAGGCGCCGGCCAGGTCGAACACGGTGAGCCGGTTGTCCGCCGTGTTGACGGCGAGCAGTCGGTTGCCGTTCGGGGTCAGCGCCAGCGGGTGGACGTGCGAACTCTCGAAGTGAACGAAGTCGTGCGTATCGCTGGTGCGGGAGATCAGCAGCCCCGGCAGGGAGCCGAGACCGAGCACCAGCAATGAGAGCGTGAGGAGCCAAGCAAGACAGCGCATAGGCGGGGGTCTCCAACCGTGCGAGCGAGGGGGCAAAGTCTAGCATCCGGCCCCCCGCCTTCAAGGCCGATCCGGAAAAGAGTGAGGGCGCCTTGTGGCGGCGCCCCCCCTGGCGATCCGATGGTTCTCACGCGGCCTGGAAGTTGATCTCCACGTCCCGGCGATCCTCGGCGTCCACCTGGAACAGCTCGGCGGGAACGCAGGTCAGCATGTCCGCCACGAAGCGGTCGGGGATCTGCTGGATGCGCGTATTGAAGGTGGTGACCGTGTCGTTGTAGAACTCGCGGCGGTCGGCGATCTGGTTCTCGAGCTCGCTGATGCGGTTCTGCAGCTGGATGAAGGACTGGTTGGCCTTGAGGTCTGGATACGCCTCGGCCACCGCGAAGATCGCTCCCAGCGCACGGTTCAGCATGCCCTCGGCGCCGGCGCGCTGCCCGACCGACTTGGCTTCGGCCAGAGCCGCGCGCGCTTCGCTCAGCTTGTCGAACACGCCGCGCTCGTGCCGCATGTATCCCTCGCAGGTCTTGACCAGCTTGGGCAGCTCGTCGTGCCGCTGCTTGAGCAGAACGTCGATGTTGGACCACGAGCGCGAGATGTTGTTCCGCAGCGCCACCAGGCCGTTGTAGATGGAAAGGACGTAGCCGATCGTGCCCACCACGGCGAAACCGATCACCGCCGTCCAGAAGATCTCACCGACGAACATCGTTTCCTCCCTCCGTCTTCATGACGGTCGTGCCTGGCTCAGAGCAGCTTGCGGGATGCGATCACGTTCAGCCAGTAAGCCAGTCCCAACAACGCCAGCAATGGCCCGCCCCAGATCATGGCGACGGCCTTCACCTTGAGCCCGAACGCCAGATCACGCTCGGACTCCTGACTGATGATGAACGTCCTCTCGTTCTCTCCCTGCCGCACCACCGCGGTCGTGGCGTCGTCGCGCTCCCTCCGTTGGCGATCGCCGAGCCCATCCGTCCCGGTCGCCGCCAGCGCCTCGCCCTCGGACACCACGATGGCGCGACTCCTCGGCATCGCGGTGCCCAGCACGTACACCTGCATTCCGTCTTCCAGCGTGCGCTCGCGAAACCGCAGCCAGGAGAGCCGGTGGATCGGCCCGATCGCCGCCGGGTACTCGCGCAGGTAATCGGCGTAGACCTCGGGAAGGTTGAAGCCCGAGCACTCCTCGTCGGTGCCGAACCGCACGCGGCAGTCCGAGCCATGCGGGTAGACCAGTGCCACGCCGGTATCGTCCTCGATGTAGAACGGATTGCCGGATTGATTGCGGTGCACCACCGACCACCCTCCGCGCTTCTTGCCCCGCACCGCGATCTCCACCTGCCAGTGCGCGCAGGCTCTGCCGGAGAAGGGCGCCGTCATCGTGCTCCGCGCTTCGACCTTGCCGTTCAGCTCCACCAGGCCCATGGCCATCGAGCGCACGCGCGCCGTCGGCGTGTTCTCGATGAGCCGGCAGGTGCGCATGTGCTTGAAGCCGCGCCAGAGCATCAACGGACCGGCGACCAGGCCGATCGCAGCCGCGATCGGGAGACGGGGGTCGATCTCGATCACCGCACGAACCTCGTGAGCGCGCGCAGCGCATCCGCGAGCGCCATGAGGTAGATCATGCCGGCGAGACTCAGCAGCGGACCCGCGATCAAGCCCAGCGTCCGCCAGGGCGAGACCGCGAGCGTCGCCGTGGGCGGCGGCTCAAGGCTGATGCGCAGGTACTGGAGCTGTGGGTCCGGCTCGATCCAGAGCTCCGGGGCCTGGGCGCGCCGAAGCGCCGACAGCGGCGCGTCGTCGGTGCCGGTGCGCGCCAGCTCCACGTCGGAGATCAGCTCGTAGGGCTGCGCCGGGCGCGCGGCGCCGATCACGCAGCACGACTCTCCCGCTCGCAACGCGCGCTCCACCAAGGTCACGGTCATGCCGGCCCTTCGCATCCACTGGGCTTCCGGGGATTGATGGAGCAGCGCGCGGAGGTTCTCGCTGAGCTCGTCGGCGGGCGCCACCCCGCGCTGGGCCACGACCGGCAGGTCCCAGGTTCCGCCGTCGACTCCGGCCACGTGAGCGGTGCCGCTCTCGGCGATGAGGCGGAAAGGACGGAGGTCGTCCAGCGTCGCCAGCCTCATCGAGCGCGGTCCGAGCACCTCGAGCCGGTAACCGGCGCAGGGCTGACCCGAGAGCGGCCCGACCAGGGGGCTCTCGAGCGCGACGCGCCCCTCGACCCGCCCGAAGCCGGTTCGCTCGTCGCCGGGCGAAAGCACTTCGAGACGGCTCAGCTGGCGGCGGAGCCTCAGGCTGCGGAGGCCGGCGCCGAACATGGAAGCGCCCGCGACCACCAGCGCCGCGGCGATGGCGCCTCCCACCGGAGTGGTTTGAATGACGAGAGCCATGGCCCCGGGGTTATCGGCCGAGGCCGCGCGCGAGATGAGCGCGCGCTAGAACGGATGCGAGCCGGCTCGGTGGCCGGGTCGAGCGGGCGATCCTCGGCGCGCGCGGCCTGATCGCCGCCGAACAGCGTGTCGCGACGGCTCAGCGACCAGAGGAGAGCGGGATCAGGTCGCGCAGCGCCGGCAGGTCCTCGCGCGTGGCGAGCCGAAGGCGCAGGTCGGTTCGAGGCACGGCGCGCGACCTACTCGAAGGGATTCGGCCGGCCCTTCTTCTCGTCGGTGCGGCCCTTGCGGTAACCCCACGCGAACACCACGGCGACGGCGAGCAGATGGATCGCCCACCACCCGATGGTGAGGAAGCGAAGGCCTTCGGGAAGCACGGTGCCGGCAACGTCGAGGATCCACATGGCCGGCATTCTAGCCGCGAGCCGGCGAGGTTACGAGCTTGGCCTTCGCGCCCCGCGCTTGAGCTCCGCGAGGAAGCGCCGATCGCCCTCGAGCACGATCGAGGGATCGAGCGCCTCGAGATCCCACCAGCGGATCTCGTGAATTCCCGGCCCCTCGACGAGTTCCAGCGAGTCCAGCTCGCAAGCGATGAACCAGATCTCGACTTCGAGACCGTGCTCGTAGCGATGCGTGTCGACCGCGATCACCTCGCCTGGAGTGGCGCCGACATGCAGTTCTTCGCGGATCTCGCGCACCAGCGCCTGCTCCGGCGTCTCACCTGGCTCGATCTTGCCGCCGGGAAACTCCCACTGTCCTCCGAGCGGTCCACCCGGCGGCCGCTGAGTCAGCAACAGCTTGCCGTCTCGCCACACTACGGCAGCAACGACCTGAAGACGCGACGCTTCACTCATGGCGCATCCTCGTCAGGATCGGGCCATGGCTTCTCTAGAACTGTTCTCAGCTGCGCTAGAAAGCGCTCATCCGGATCGTCCGCCGCTGCCAGCCACCGTTGCGAATCCGTCATTGTTCCCTCTCAGGAGACAGGGATCACTGGCGCGTGAACCTCTTCATACGACACACTCGCGCCTATGTCACCTTCCCAGTCCTACGACTTCAAGCTCCTGGAGCACGGTGAGGTCGCGGAGATGAGGGACTTGCTTCGTGTCTTCTCCGAGGCGTTCGAGGACGCGCCGACCTACGGAGAGCGGCCCCCGAGCGGTGCCTATCTGAAGCGACTCCTGGACATGGAGCACTTCATCGCGTTGGTGGCACTCCACGACGGCCGGGTCGTCGGCGGGCTGACCGCCTACGTGCTGGACAAGTTCGAGCAGGAGCGCCGCGAGGCGTACATCTACGACCTCGCGGTGCTGAAGGAGCATCGCCGCCTCGGCATCGCCACCGGATTGATCCAGGAGCTCAAGCGGATCGCCAGGCAGCGCGGCGTGTACGTCATCTTCGTCCAGGCCGACCGCGGCGACGAGCCGGCGATCCGTCTCTACGAGTCATTGGGAAGGCGCGAGGACGTTCACCACTTCGACATCCCCGTCCCGTAACCCGACTCAATCCTCGGGGCGCTCTCCGGCGGGCGCCATCTTCACCAGCTTCGGATCGAACGTCGCCACCGGCTCGACCAGGTCGGCCTGGGCCGCCATCACCTGGTCGATGTCCTTGTAGACCATCGGGACTTCGTCGAGGCCGGCGGAAATCAGCTTCACACCTCGAGCGTTCAGCACCTCCATCGCTTCGGGCCAGCGGAATCGGCGCCTCGCTTCCGTCCGGCTCATCACCCGCCCCGCTCCGTGCGATGCGGAGTCGAGGGAGGCGTCGTTGCCCTTGCCCCGGGCCACGTAAGTCGTGGTGGCCATCGAGCCGGGGATGATCCCGAGCACGCCTTCACCGGCCGGCGTGGCGCCCTTGCGGTGGACGATCAGCTCCTCGCCGTCGTGGCGCTCCTTCCACGCGAAGTTGTGATGGTTCTCGAGATCGAGCAGCACCTGCGCGCCGAGGTTCCTCGCCATGTGGCGATGGATGCATGCGTGATTGGCCGCGGCATAGCGGCCCATCAGCTCCATCGCGTTCCAGTATTCCTGCCCTTCCTCGGAATCGAGGTCGAGCCACGCCAGGTTCTTCAAGTGCTGCGGCAGCTCGGGGTGAAGCTTCTTGGCGAGCCGGCTGTAATGGCCCGCCACCTCGGCCCCGGTGCCGCGGCTGCCGCTGTGGCTGAGCAGCGCCAGATAATCTCCGGGCGGCACCTTCAGCTCGCCGTGGTCGACGTGGAAGATCCCGAACTCGACGAAGTGGTTGCCGCTGCCGCTGGTGCCGAGCTGCGCCCAGGCCTTGTTCCGCAGCTTGTCAGTGATCGGCGAGACCCTCCAGTCGAGGTCCATGACATCGTGCTGCCGGCGTGATTCGAACTCGGAGCCGATCCCGAAGCGCGTCTCCTTCTGGATGGCCTTGCGCAGCCGCTCTTCGTCTTCGCGAAGGGTCGCGAGCGGCAGGTCGAGCACCGTGAGCTTCATGCGGCAGGCGATGTCCACGCCCACGGCGTACGGGATCACGGCGTTGCGGGTGGCGAGCACGCCGCCGATCGGCAACCCGTAGCCGGGGTGCGCGTCGGGCATGAGCGCACCGCGCACCGCGATCGGGAGCGTGCAGGCGTCGACGAGTTGCTGCACGGCGCTCGGCTCGAGGTCCTCACCCCACTGCCGGTAAGGGGCCGTGGGGGCTTCGACCTTCCTGGGAGTCATGCCCCCAGGCTAAGCGCGGACGAAGGCCTCGTCCATCCGGGGCGGCGATGAAATGATCAGAGCTCGCCAAGACTCGGCGACCTCGCGCTCGAAACGCTGGAGATAGCGGCGGTCGCCGCCGGCGCGAGCCTCCACCGCTCGCCGGGCGGCCTCGTGGAGCAGCTTCCCGTGAGCCGGATCGAGCTGCCTGAGCCTATGAGCATCCCGCGGCAGCTTGAGGTATCCCGGCGGCTGATCGATCAGCAGGGGCGAGCGCGCGAGCGCGAACAGATCGCAGGCCCGCTCGCCCATCGGCACCAGCCCGCGCGCCTGCAACAAGTGGGTGAACTCGTGCGCGATCGTGAAGTGATCGAGTCTTCTTGGCCGCACCCACACGCCGGGGTCTTCGGGGTCCAGTGATCCCCAGCCGAGCACCCCAGGCTTCTTGACCAGACCCACGCGGATGGTGAGCGAAGCGAGCTCGGGAAAGAACGTGCGCACGAATTCGAGCCGCTCGCGGATACGGGCAAGACTTGGGGACGCGAGCACCAGCCGCGAGAACTTCCACGGTGGTCGCTCGGGGCCGAAGTCCATGGCCAATTGCTCGAGCGGTCGCGCTCGACGCCGGCGTCGTGCCATGCCGTGCTGCTTCTAGCACAGCGCAGGGCTTCGTCTCAAACGCGACGCCAGTCTGGAACGCGCGTCGGCCGCGCCCGGTGGACAACCACGATGCCCCCGGGCACACTGGCGCCCCGCATGAGCACCGAACGGCCGGACCTGTCGGCGGTCGTGCCCGCCTACGACGAGCGCGAGAACCTCCCCCTGCTGGTCGAGGAGCTGCGCGCCGCGCTCGATGCCACCGGCAAACGCTGGGAGCTGGTGCTGGTGGACGACGGCAGCGGCGACGGCAGCGGCGGCTGGATGGTGTCGGCGGCGGCGCTCGACCCGCGCATCGTGCCGGTGGTGCTCGAGAGGAACGTGGGCCAGAGCGGCGCCTTGGCGGCCGGCCTGCTGCGCGCGCGCGGCGAGATCGTGGTGACGCTCGATGCGGATCTGCAGAACGACCCTGCCGATCTCGGTCGGCTTCTCAAGGCGCTGCAGCACGCGGACGTGGTCTCGGGTGTGCGGCAGAACCGCCAGGACCGCTGGTTGCGGCTCGTCTCGTCACGCATCGCCAACGCGACCCGCCGGGCCGTGCTCGGCGATCCGGTCACCGACATCGGCTGCTCGTTCAAAGCCTACCGGCGCGAAGCGCTGGAAGGCCTCCCTTGGTTCGTCGGCGCCCACCGCTTCCTGCCGGCCTTGTGCGTGTTTCGCGGCAGCCGCTACGCGGAAGTGCCGCTCTCCCATCGTCCCCGTCGTCACGGCAGGTCGAAGTACGGCGTTTCGAATCGCCTGTGGCGCGGGATCTACGACCTTTTCGGCGTGCGCTGGCTCAAGTCACGCCTGATTCGCTACCGGGTGCGCGAGGTGACGCGATGAAGGACTGGTTTCTTTCTCCAGCTGGCTGGTATGCGATCGGTTTTGCGGGACAGCTCCTGTTCGGCTCGCGTTTCTTCGTGCAGTGGATCGCGTCCGAGCGCCGCGGACGCGTGGTCTTTCCCGGGCTCTTCTGGTATCTGAGCCTGCTCGGGGGGGTGGCGCTGCTGGTCTACGCGATCCATCGCAAGGACCCGGTGTTCGCGATCGGCCAGGGAGCAGGCCTCTTCATCTACATGAGGAACCTGGTGCTGATGCGCCGCGAGAACACGGCTTGAACGAAGGATCGGCCGAGCCGCAACCCCGGCGCGCGGGGCTCGAGCATCCGCGCGTCGCGATCCTTCTCATCGGGCTCCTGCTGATCGGCAGCGGCGGCTGGATCGGCCTGATCGAGCCTACCGAGGCGCGGTACGCCGAGATCGCGCGCGAGATGCTCGCGAGCGGGGACTGGCTGACCCCGCGCCTCGACGGCCTTCATCACTTCCACAAGCCTCCGCTCGCCTACTGGGCCGCCGCCGCCGGCATGGCCGCGGTGGGAGTCAACGAATGGGGCGCCCGCCTCATGGCGCTGCTGGCCAACGTGGCGACGATCGCGCTCGCGGCCTGGATCGCGTCGCGACGGTTCGCAGCGCTCATGATCGACTCGGGCAGGACAGCTTGGGTTCTCGGAACGATGCTGCTGTTCGCGGTCATCGGCCGCGGGCTGGCCACCGATCCGTTCCTCGCCGCGACGGTGGCGCTCTACTGGGCGCTCGCGCCGTCCACTCTCGCGCTGGCGGCCCTGGGTCTCGGCTTCATGACGAAGGGGCCGGTGGTGTTCATCCACACCCTGCTGCCCGTTCTCGTCGCGGCGCTCTGGGCTCGCGACCGCCGCTTCCTCGCGTTGCTCGGCCCGCGGCGCGGATGGATCGTGTTCGCGCTCATCGGGCTGCCCTGGTACGTGGCGGTCGTGTCCATGAATTCGGGACTGCTCGGGTACTTTCTCGGCCACCAGGTCGTGGCGCGGGTGGCCAGTGTGACCCACGACCGCGGCGGGCCGCCTTATTACTTCGTGCTCGTCCTGCTGGCCGGAGCCGCGCCATGGACGATGGCGACGCTGGTCGGCATCGCGCGCACCTGGCGCGATCGAGCCGATCCCGAAGCCCGGCTGCTGCTCGCCTGGCTGCTGGCGCCGGTGATCTTCCTCTCCTTCTCGGGCTCCAAGCTGCCTTCCTACCTGCTGCCGTGCTTTCCGGCTGCCGCGCTGCTGGCCGCTCGCGGGCTCGACTCAGGTCTCGCGCGCTGGGGCGCCATGGTCACGCTCGCCGGGATGGCGCTCTACGGAGCGTTCGAGCTGTTCGAAGCGGGGGTCACCCGCGGCGCCATGGGGCCGCTGGCGCTCGGCGCCTGCGTCGTCTGGCTGCTGGGCGCTCTTGCCGCGGCGCGAGGGCGCATGACGCTCGCCGCGCTCGGGAGCGCGCTCGCGATGGCCGCGCTGGCGATCGCGCTCGCGCCGTACGATTCACAGCTGGGCTCGCCGCGGCGCATCGCCGCGCTGCTGGCCGAGCATCGCCGCGGAGAACCCGTCGTCGAGATCAACCACTTCACTTCAGCCCTACCGTTCTACCTGCGCGAGCGCGTGTGGCTGCTCGAGGTGGCGCGCGAGAAGAACTTCGACCCTCCCGAGACTCTGCCGGCGGTGCTCGCGACGCGTGACTCGCTGCGGCTCTGGGCGGAGCGGCATGGGCGGGTCTGGACCTTCGGCCCCGAACGACCCAGCCGTGAGATCGCGACGGCGATCGGACTCGACTTCGTCTCCATCGCGAGCTGGCGCACGGAGACGCTGGGATTCATGACCCCGGCTCCCTGAGCATGAGCCGGTCGAGAGTCTTCCGCATCGCGGCCGAGCTCCAGTGCTGCCCACCGGCGAAACGGGCGACGACGCGGCCGCTGGGATCGAGCAGATAGGAGTCGGGAAGGTCGTCGACGCCGTAAGCCCGGTGGCCGCCACTCACGTCCCGCACCACGTTGGCCGGGATCTTCCCCCTGAAGAACGCGCGGACAGGCTTCCAGTCCCGGTCGGTGGTGATGATCCAGATGTCGAGTCGCTCTCGCTCTCGCCGGGCGAGCTCGAGAAGGGTCGGCATCTCCTTGCGGCATGGCGGGCACCACGTCGCCCAGAAGTGGACGAGCTGGAAACCACCCGAGCGCGCGGCCATCGGATGGACGGCGCCGTCGGGCCGCTCGATCACCAGGTCGTGGCCCGGCTCCGATCGCGGCTCGGCGGCCACGATGAGCCCGGCGGTCTTGCGCTCCCGATCCACCCGCTGCCACACCCCGAACGCCGCGAGCTGCGCCAGGAGCAGCACGCCGACGCCCGCCACCCAGCGTCCGCGCCGCGTCACGATCCGACCGCGCGCAGCTCGGTCGATTCGGCGCTACGACGCGCGCGTCGTTCCGTCAGCAGATAGATGACGGGCAGCACGAAGAGCGTGAGCACCGTCGAGGAGATGACGCCCCCGATCACCACGGTGGCCAGCGGCCGCTGCACTTCGGCGCCGATTCCGGTGTTGAGCGCCATGGGCACGAATCCCATGCTCGCGACCAGGCCGGTCATGAGCACCGGACGCAGTCGCCGCTCGGCGGCGGCAGGGACCGCTTCCTCGATCGAGGATCCCGCGCTCAGCATCTGCCGCATCGTGGAAACCAGGACGATCGCGTTGAGCACGGAAACTCCCGAGAGGGCGATGAAGCCGACGGCGGCGGAGATGCTGAACGGCAGTCCCCGCACCCACAGGGCGACCACGCCACCCACGACGGCGAGCGGCACGGCCAGGAAGACCCGTGCGGCGTCGGGGAGATTCCTGAAGGTCAGATAGAGCAGACCGAAGATGAGACCGAGAGCGAGCGGCACGACGATCATGAGTCTCTGCTGAGCCCGCTGAAGGTGCTCGAATTGCCCTCCAAACCGCACGTAGTATCCGGCGGGCAGGCTGACGCGACCATCGATCTTGTCCCTGAGCTCGGCGACGAAGCTCCCGACGTCGCGACCGCGCACGTTCGACTGCACGACCACCCGGCGCTTTGCCCACTCGCGCTGGATGGTCGACGGCCCTTCCACCACCCGGATCCGCGTCAGCTGGCTCAAGGGCACGCGCGAACCCCCGGCCGACATCACCTGAATCCGTCCGACGGACGCCGCGTCCTCACGATAGGAATCGTCCAGCCGCACGGTGATCGGGAACCGCCGGTCGCCCTGCTGCATGTCGCCCACCCGGCGGGTGCCCAGCGCCTCGACCGCATCGAGGACCTCTCGGGCGTTGATGCCGTGACGCGCGATGGCCTCGCGATCGACTTCGATCTCGAGCGTCGGCTGGCCGGTGACCTGCTCGGCGAACACATCCGCCGAGCCGCGGGTCTCCCGAATCAGCTGCTCGACTTCGCGCGACTTGGCCTTGAGCGTGGCGAAGTCGTCTCCGAAGATCTTGACACCGACGTCGGACCGGACGCCGGCGATCATCTCGTTGACCCTCATCTCGATCGGCTGCGTGAACACCATGCGCATGCCGGGGAAGCTCGAGAGCCTCGCCTCCATCTGTTCCACCAGGCGCTCTTGCGTGCGCGCCTTCTTCCAGTGCTTGCGGTCCTTGAGGGTGACGAACACGTCGGTGACCTCGACCCCCATCGGATCGGTCGCGACCTCGGCGGTTCCGGTGCGGCTCCAGACCCGCTCGATCTCGTCCGGGAACGCGGCGAGCAGCCCGCGCTCGATCTGGAGGCCATAGCGGACCGATTCGTCCACCGAGACCCCCGCGAGCCGGATGGTGTTGATCACCACCGAGCCTTCGTGAAGACGCGGAACGAATTCGGATCCAAGCCGGGTGGCGAGCCATCCCGCGTTGAGCAGGAGGAGCCCCACCACGATCAGCACGAGCCGCGGCCGCGCCGCGGCCCAGCGCAGAGCGGCGCGGTAGCGGCGCTGGAGCATGGCGACGAACCGGTTCTCGCGCTCGCGCAGCCGTCGCGGCAGAAAAGTCGCGCACAGCGCGGGCATGAGGGTGAGCGACAGGATCAGCGAGCCCACGAGCGCGAAGATGACCGTCAGCGCCATGGGCCGGAACAGCTTTCCTTCGATCCCCTCGAGAGCCAGGATCGGCAGGTACACGATCAGGATGATCAGCTCGCCGAACATCGTCGGCCGGCGCACTTCGACCGCGGCCTCCTCGACCACTTCCTCGCGCGGCCGAAGCGTCTGATCCTCGCCCAGCCGGCGGACGGTGTTTTCGACCATGATCACCGAGCTGTCGACGATGAGGCCGAAGTCGATCGCTCCCAGGCTCATCAGACTTCCGGTGATGCCGGCGCGCAGCATGAGGTCGAACGCGAACAGCATGGAAAGCGGAATCGCGGCCGCCACGATGAGAGCGGCGCGGATGTTTCCGAGGAAGGCGAAGAGCACGGCGATGACGAGCAGCGCGCCCTCGAACAGATTCTTCTCGACCGTGCCGAGGACCTGGTCCACCAGCGCGGTGCGCTCGTAGACGGGCTGGGCCTGCACGCCGGCCGGCAGACTCTTGCGCACTTCCGTGAGGCGGGCCTTCAGCCGCCGCGTCACCTCGTGGCTGTTTTCGCCCATCAGCATGAAGCCCAGGCCGAGCACCACTTCGCCCTTCCCGTCGGCGGTGACGGCGCCGCGGCGGATCTCGCGTCCCTCGACCACGCGGCCGACGTCCGACACGCGGGTCGGCACTCCGTCGTGCGAAGCCACGACGATGCTCCCGACGTCCTCCGGCCGGGTCACGATGCCGACGCCCTGGATGAGATAGGACTGGCCCGCCTGGTCGAGCGTGCCGCCGCCCGCGTTCGCGTTGTTGGCTTCCAGCGCGCTGATCAGCTGTCCGAGCGTCAGGCCGCGGGACTGCAGGTGGACCGGATCGACGATCACCTGAACCTGGCGCTCGTCGCCGCCCCAGGTGTTGACCTCGGCGACGCCCGGAACCGAGCGCATCTGCGGCTTGATCACCCAGTCCTGAATGGTGCGCAGCTCAGCCAGCGACTTTCCGGGGCCGGTCACCAGGTAATGGAAGACTTCTCCGAGCCCGGTGGCGACGGGACCGAGCTGGGGCCGCTCGATGCCCGAAGGCAGCTCGACCGTACCGAGCCGCTCGGCCACCACCTGGCGGCCGAGGTAGATGTCCGCGCCCTCCTCGAAGATGACCGTGACCTGTGAGAGCCCGAACTTGGAGAGCGACCGAACTTCGGCGAGGTGCGGCAGCCCGGAGATGGCCTGCTCGATGGGTGCGGTGATCTGACGCTCGATCTCGAGCGGCGAGAGCGAGGGGGCCACCGTATTGACCTGGACCTGGATCGGCGTCGTGTCCGGGAAGGCATCGAGCGGCAGCCGCAGGAATGCATGGACACCCACGCCGATCAGCGCGACGCCGATGATCAGCACGGCCACGCGATGCCGGATCGACCAGTGGATGACTCGATTGAGCATGCCGGCTAGTCCTTCTTGGGCGCCTCGACCTCGCAGCACCCGGCCCCGATGCTCTCCTTGAGCGTCTCGGTCTTGAGCAGGAAGCTTCCGGTCGTCACGACACGGTCGCCGGGGCGCACGTCCGCCGTCACGGCGACCATGTTGTGCGTCGCGGGCGTGGTGCGCACGCGCCGCGCTTCATAGGCATCCGGGGCGAGCTGGACGAAGACGATCTGAACGCCCTTGGCGTCCTGAACCGCCGCTTTCGGGATCAGGACCGCGGGACGATTGGCGTCGTCGATGATCCGCGCCTTGGCGAACATGTTCGCGCGCAGCGCGCCATCGCGGTTGGAGAACGCGGCGCGCGCCTTGGCGGTGCGAGTCGCTGGATCGATCGAGGGCGAGACGAACTTCAATGTTCCCGCGAACTCTCGTCCGGGAAATCCGTTGACCTCGAGCACCACGCGCTGGCCGGCTCGCACGCGCGGGACGTGCAGCTCCGGCACGTCGATCTCCGCCCAGAGCTGGGCGGTGTCGACGATCTCGAACAGCGCGTCTTCCGTGTGGACCAGCGTGCCCACCGTCGCCGTGCGCTTGGTCACGGTTCCCGCGATCGGTGAGCGCAGCACGTAGGTCCCCGCCGACCCTTCCAAGGTCCCGATCATGCCGAGCGCGCCCGAGGCCGCAGAGACCTCGGCCTTCGCCGCCGTCCATTCGCGCTCTGCCTCCTGCGCGTCGCGCTGCGAGGAGACGCCCTTTTCGAAGAGCGCCTTCTCTCTTCGGTAGTTGGCCTCGGCCACGCTCGCCCGCGCCTGCGCCGCCTGGAGCCGCGACCGATCCTCTCCGACTTCCGAGCTCTCGAGCGTGGCGAGCCGCGCGCCACGCGTCACCCGGCTTCCGAGATCCGCCTGGATCGAGCGCACGACGCCTGCCGCGTGCGCGTTGACCACCGCCATGTGCGACGCGTCGGCCACCAAGGTGGCGGTGGCGAACACGCCGGCCCCTTCCATTCCCTCCGAGGCCGCCACCGTCTCGATGCCGGCGTCCTTGGCGGCCTGGAGGGTGCGAAAGCGGATCCTGGTGCCGCTTGCCGGCGCCTCGTCGATGGCCACCTGCGCTTCCGGCCGTCCGCCTCGCTCCGGGTGGTGGATCGGGCAGACCGACATGGGGAACCCGTGCTCGGGGCACCAGTCCCCCTTGGCCTGGAAGACAGGAATGAGCTTGGGGTGGTGCTTGGTGCAGATCGCTTCGAGCACGCCGTGCTCGGCGCACATGTCGGAGGCGACCGTGGCCTCGGTGGTCGGGGTCGAGCGGGCTTCCGACTCGACCTCCGCCCTCTGGCCGCAGCCAGCCATCAGCGAGCCAATGAGAAGGGCCCCGATGAGAGAACGCCACCCCATCATTGGGCCTCCGGCTTCGGCGGCCGGACGATCTTGAGGTTGGGGTTGTGGATCGTGCACTGAGACATCGGAAGCCCATGATCCGGGCACCAGTCATTGGCGGCCTGGAAGGCCGGAATCAGCGACGGATCACAGCGAGTGCACTGAGTCTCGGGAACCCCATGCTCTTCGCACCAGTCCTCGTAGGAGCCGGGGACGACGTTCACCGCCGCATGACCTTCTCCCTGGGGCGGAGCGGCCTCCGGTGATGCCGCGGCCTGGGTCTGTTCGGTCTGCGCCGCATTCTTGGCTCCGCATCCGGCCGCCACCAGCAACAGGCTCAACATCGCGATCCACGCCATCATTCGTCGCATGCATCTCTCCTCGTCGTGCAAGGCACGAGAGAATCATCTCCCCGTGCGCAGGAAACATCCGACGTTCGCGCTCACCTCATTCGCGAGCACGACGCAAGTTCGAGCACCCGTCGAAGCGATCACTTCGACGAGGCGTTGTTCCGAGATCGTCGGAGACTAGGAGAGCTTTGGGACGTGAAGGATATCGGAGGGAGGCGCTGCGGGCGGATCCTGCACGCAGGCGACGGCGCGGGCCGGCTCGGGAGGGGTGACGAGGTCTTCGAATCCCGTCGTGCTGGTCACCGTCACCCGGCCTCCACAGCAAGCACACTGCAGACAGACGGCGCCACCCGGCCCAGGATCACAGCACTCCTGCTCGTCGGCGCAAACCTCGGAGCTGGCGAATTGACCGAGGGACGGCCCCAGGAGGAGAAGGAGCAGGAAGACGCTGAGGATTCGATTCACGGCGAAAGACTATACCCCATGGGCCACGGATCGGGCCACGTCGCACACTTCCGGCCCATGAAGTCATCGGCCTTTCAAGGACTCGCAAAGAGGGGCTTTTCTGCGCCCCTGGCCCGGGCGAACCCGCCCTTCAAGTTCAGGCGCTCACCACCCGATAACCAAGGCGCACACGCCGAAGGTCGGCGGGCTGTTCCGGAAATGGCCAGCATTCCGCCCCGCGCCGCGCCATGTCCTGCGTTTGTCTCGAACCGTGAGGTCCTCTCAATGAAGCGTTTCATTGGTTTCCTCGTCGCGGTGGCGCTCGTGGCCGCGTGCGTGGCCCCGCCGGCCGACGCCGCGACCTCCGGCAATGCCACGGTCACCCTGGCCGCGAGCGCGAGCACGATGGTGCAGATCGTCGACGCTGCGGTCACCATCGTTCCCCTGCCTGCCGACTACGACAACGATTTCGCCGAGATCACCGGCGCTTCGGGTCTCCGCGTGCGGGTGCGCAGCAACTCGTCGACCGGCATGGTGCTGCGGGTTCGCTGCCCTGACGCGGCGCCGCAGATCGCGCTGGCGGACCTGGCGGTCAAGACGGCGACGGCCGCGGGTACGGGCGGAACGACCCTGTCGAGCTACTCTCCGATCACGGCGGCGGACCAGAACCTGTGGAGCACAGGACAGGCCCAGAATGCGCTGTTCACCGTCACCACCGACATCCGCGTCTCGAACCTCTTCAACTACAACGACGCCGGCGGCGCGGGGACGACGAGCTACACCAACACGCTGACCTACTCGGTGGTGACGCAGTAATCGCCGTGACCCCTGCCGCGCGGAAGAAGCGTTACTGGCTGATGTGGACCGTCGCCCTCGCGGCGACGGTCCCTTCGGCTTCTTCTGCAGGCGTGCAGGCCCAGGTCGTGCCTTCCAAGTACAACCTCACCGTCCACGGTGAGGAGCGGGTCAGCCGCGACGTCGCGATCCGCAACCTCGGCGACGCTCCGGTGGTGGTCAAGGTCCGCCTCTCCGACTGGACCATGGACGAGAGCGGCAACATGACCTTCGTGGAGCCCGGCAAGACGCCGGCGACCCTCCATGGATCCGTCGAGTTCGAGCCGCGGCAGTTCTCGCTGGGCCCCGGCGAGACCGGCGTCGTCCATGTCGTCATGCACCTGCCGGAATCGGGACCAGCCACGCGTTACGGCGTGCTGCTCAGCGAGGTGCGGCCCACGACCTGGCCCAAGACGCAGTTCGGCCCGCGCGCCATCGCCGAGCTCGGGACCACGCTCTACCTCTCACGCATTCCCGCGGACCTCACGCGCGCCGAGCTGATCGGGCTCGACACGCGGGCCTCGGGAGACACCGCGCTCGCCGTCGCCTTCCAGCTGAGGAACCCGGGCGAGCGGCATCTGTATGCCACGGGCGAGGTCGCGCTGCGCGATTCCTCGGGCGCCGTCGTGGCGCGGGGAAGCGTCGGCACCGGGGTGGTGCTGCCCCGGACCTTCCGGACGTTCACATGGACGTGCTCGAATCGACTGGCGCCGGGCTTCTACGCGGTCACGGCCACCCTCGACACCGGGGAATCCGAGCTGATCGTCGGCGAGACCCGTGTGCGGTGGCCGATCGTGACTCCCGCTCCGCTGCCGGTCGCCGCGGGCGACGACCGCTAGCTCGTCGAGTCGCGGTCCTCGCGCTGAGCATCGCGCTCCTCGGCCACGCCGAGGCGCGCGCCCTGCTGCTCGGGCCCGAGCTGGATCTCGTTCCCGCCGATACGCTGATCGCCACCCTTCAGCCGACGGCCATCACGGTGCCTTCGTTCACTCAACGCCGGGTCCTCAACCCTCGCTACCGGCCGCCGACGACGGCGGGGCCCGCGATGATGCCGAACGCGCGGAGTCCGCTGCGGGCGCTCGATCACTTCCGCGGACAGGTGTTTCATCAAACCCCATCGAGGCCCAATGCGCTCACTCTTTGGGAGGTCGGCGGCGGTGAGCTCTATCGCGATGATCGTTCGTTCGACGTGAACGCCGCGGGCAGCTATCGGGTCGGCGATCCGGAGCTGCACGCGCTGCGGGTCTCGGGCCGCCATGGCCGGCTCTCGGGAAGCCTGATGGACGCCGAGGCCTTCACGATCGGGCGCCAGGTGCTGCTCAACCGCCTGCGCGGCGGCGTGGTGCGATACATCGATCGGCGCAACAACCAATGGGTGGCCCTCGGCGGAGTGCCGACGCCGATCCCGCACCTCGAAGCACCGCGACTCGCGCTCGGCGGCATCGCGATCGAGAACGTCCGCTTCGACGAGGGGATCTTCTCCGTCAACGCGTTCACGTTCTGGCGCGGCGGATCGCCACAGGCTCTCGGCGTTCCACCCAGCTCCGACACGCTTCCCGGTCGCGGCGCGGCCGGCAACTTCGACTGGGGCGTGGCGCTCGCCCGCGGATGGCTGACCGGACACCTTGGAGCCCAGCTCCACAGCCTCGAAGGGCACCGAGCGCTGGCCGCGGAGCACGGGCTGGAGTGGACGTACCGCTCGCCCACCTTCTCGGCGACGCTCAGCGACCAGCGCGGCACGCGGCGGCTGCGCACGATCAGCACCGACCGCCTGCCGCCGGCGCCACGCCGCGAGGATCGCTGGAACATCCAGAGCCGCCTCGTGGATGGCCGCGCCGAGATGCACTTCACCGGGGTCCTGCGCGACGGCGGCGATCCCGCGCTCGCCTCCCGGACCGTCCAGCTCGGGGGTTCGGGGAGCATCGGGAAATCGTCCTGGTACGGCGGCAGTGACGCGGTGTGGGACTGGCGCGCGGTGACCGGGCGCGAGGAACGCCGCCTCTCCCTGTACGGGGGCGGAATGCTCGGCGGCGGGGACGCTCTGCTCGCGCGCCTCGAGCACGCTGCCCGCGGGCACGCCAGAGGCGCGCTGAGCGCCATGGTCGACTTCTCGCTCGCCATGCGTCGCGGAGCGCGCCTCGGCATCGAGCCACGCGTCGGCTGGCAGGACGGCCGCTACGATCGCGCCGACGTGACCACTCGCCTCTCGTGGCCGTTCGGCTGGATGTCGTCGCGCGTGACGGCCTCCCTCACCGCCGGAGGCGGACGCGACGAAGGATTCCAGGGCCGGGTCCGTGAAGCCGAGCTGTCGATCTCGTTCGTGCCTCGCCTGCGCGACCGCGGTGACCTCCAAGTCAGGCGCTTCGACCAGGACCGGCGGGCGCTGCTCGAGTACAGCATGGCCTACGAGACCGAGCTCGAGCGCTACGAGACGCCCGGCCAGGGGTGGTTTGCGGGGCGTGACACCGGCCGGGTCACGGTCCAGGTGGTGCGCTCGGGGAACGGCAGCGGCGCCCCGGACATTCTCGTCTCGCTCGACGGCAAGGAGCTGCGCTTCACCGATGCCGACGGCATGGTGCGCTTCGATCGCGTGACTCCCGGTGTCCACGTGGTCGCCATCGAGGAGCGCTCGCTCCCCGCCAACCACCAGGTGGTCCAGGCGAGCCGTGTCTTCGTGACCGTCGAGCGGGGCCGGGTTACCGACGTGGTGAGGTTCGCGATCGCTCGCAGCGAGCGGCGCACGAAGTTCTGAGCGATGCCTCGATGGCTCTCGGGTTGTCCCTGGGCTGGCATCCGTGATCGATCAGCCGCTATAGTGCCCGTGCTCCCCGAGCCATCACGGCCGGTCATGGATTGACTCGCGGGCCGCATGTTCGCGGTTCCGTTGGCCGCACAAGAAAGAGGTTCACATGCGCCTCGTTGCAAGGATGCTCCTCGCGCTGGCTGCGCTCATCGCCTTCTCGACGATCGCGGCGACGTCGCACGCCCAGACCACACCGACGCCCACACCCCCGCCCACACCCGGCGCGACCCCTGGCGGAAGCCTGCGGTCGGTCGAAGGCATCACCTCCACCATCTTCCAGGAGCGGCAGAGCTCGTTCTCCGGGATCGGAGTCCGCGTACGAGTCCGGCTGCCGCAGCTCATCGAAGGCTTCTCGGTCGCGCCCATGATCGAGTACTGGCGAAACCGGAGCACGCTGAAGGATTTCGGTGTCGAGGCCACGCGCAAAGACGCCACGCTCGGCGCCCTGTTCCGCTACGACCTGAAGCGCGAAGGCTGGCAGCCCTACTTCGGCACCGGGATGGGGCTGCACTTCCTGTCCAGCGAGCTCGACGCGCCTTCGCTCGGCTTCAACGACGCGTCCGAGTCGCTGATGAAAGGCGGGGTCATCCTGCTCGGCGGGATCAAGTTCGGACTCGCCGGAAAGCTCGGCAACCTGATCGAGCTCGAGTACCACGGCCTCGGCGAGCACAGCCAGACCAAGTTCAATTGGGGCCTGAGCTACGACTTCTGAGCCTCAGGGACACAGCATCAGGTCAGCCAGCACGGGGTATACGACGTCGACCTGCTGGTAGGGCTGCAGCGGATCGATGAGGTCGTGCCCGAGCTTCAGGGAGCCGGGGAATTCGTAGTCCTTGATGCGCTCTCCCGCTCGCGCGCGCCACGCCCGCACGACCTCGCGCGCCGACTGGTTGTTGATCGCGTGATCGTTCTCGATCGTCACCATCGTGATCGACCTTGCCCTCGGCGCGGCGCGACCCGCGGACACCGTCACCGCGCAGCCCAGGCGCAAGACCTCGCCGAGCCCGCGCGTCGAGAAACGCGGATAGACGTACGTCGGCCCCAGGACCTTCTCGCGGAGCTTGTCGTCCCACCACACGAACTGGTTGGGAATCCAGAGGAAGAATCGCGTCAGCCCGGGCGTGAGCGGCGACCAGAGCTGAGGGACGCCGAACACCGGCGCGATGATCACGGCACGATCCACGTCGTTTCGCTCCTGCGCGAGCCACGCCGCGAGCACCGCGCCGAGCGAGAGTCCCGCGACCGACACGCTGTCCCCGAGCCCGTGCCCGATGTCGACGACTTCGTCCCCGAAGCGCGTCAGCTCTTGAGCCGTGAGGTTGGCGAGATCGGGCGTCAATCGGTCCGCCAGCCCGTGGTGTGGAATGCGCGCGATCAGAACGTTGGCCCCGCGCTCGTGCAGCGTGCGGCCCAGGCTCACGAACTGCCTCGGGCAATTGGTCAGTCCGTGGAGGAGCACCACGGCGCGCTCGGTGCGGTGTCCGTGCGTCATCAGCTCGAGCCGGCACAGGGGATGGAGCTCTCCTTTGTCCGCCGCGCGAAGCGCCTCGACGCGCTGGATCGCCTGCGCGTAATCCGGCGCAGGGCGAGGACGGCCCGGAAATCGCGCGAAGGGCGGGACGAACAGGAACCAGGCGATCGCCAGCAGGGCGGCGAGCGCGATGGCCAGCGCCAGCCGGCTGACACGCCGCCGAGACTTAGCGGGCGCTGGCGAGGGCACGGCCTCCGTCGATGGCATAGGTCGCTCCCGTCACCCACGGCGTCTCGTCGCTGAGCAGGAAGAGCACGAGCGCCGCCACTTCCTCCACGTTTCCGACCCGTCCCAGCGGATGCGTGGTCTTGGAGCGCTCGAGAAAGCCCTCGTAGTCCGCAATCGCGTTGGTCACGGTGTGGAGCTCGGTGACCACGACGCCCGGATTGACCGCATTCACCCGCACACCGTGGGGCGCCAGATCCAGCGCGGCGCAGCGGGTGAGCTGATCGACGCCAGCCTTGCTCACGCAATAGGCGAGGACGTTGGGGTACGGCCTCGGTCCTGCCACCGAGGAGAGGTTCACGATGCTGCCCTTGCGCTCGATGAGCGCACGGGCGGCCGCTTTGGTCATGAGGAAGATCGACCTGAGGTTGGAGTCCATGACCCGGTCCCACTCCGCCGCATCGATGTCGAGCAAGCCGCCGCTGCCGATCACGCCCGCGGCGTTCACCAGGCCATCCAGTCCGCCGAAACGCGCGGCCGCGGTCTTCACCCAGGCCTCGCACGTCGCCTGATCGCGGACGTCGCCGGTCACGATCTCGCACTCGCTGCCGGCTGCGCGGATGGCCTTTGCCGTCTCTTCCAGGCGCTCGGCGCGCCTTCCCGCGGCGACCACCCTGGCGCCTTCCTTACCGAGCGCGAGCGCGCACGCGCGTCCGATACCGCTGGAGGCGCCGGTGACGAGCACGACCTTGTTGGCGAAGCGGCGTCTTTCGGACATGGGCCAGCCTCCAGGACGGAGCGCGACGTTAGTCGCGCGCCGCGGTTGCGTCCAGTCGGCGCAGCATGGCACGCGCGCTGTCGGCCAAGGATCCCGCGGAGGAGAGCTCGATCGCCCGGCGGCACTCCGCGGCGGCTTCGTCGGATCGGCCGAGTTGGGCGACGACAGTCGCCCTCGCCAGAGCGAGGCGCGCGTCGTCTGGATAGGCGATCGCAGCAGCCCGCAAGTGCTCATCGGCCTCACGCGGGAAGTTGAAGCGCACGAGCTTGTCGGCCAGCCGCAGATGAGATTCGGCGCCGCGGCCGAGATTGTCCACGAACCCATCGACACTGCCGGCGATCAGCTCGAAGTCCCGGTATTCCGGAGTCCAGCGGGAAACGAACGCGACCGAGTCGACCGTGGGGCACACCGCGCGCAACCCGCGTCCATCGTCGAGCACCGACTTCAGGAGATTGGCGAAGAAGGGGTTGTCCCCGACGTTTGGGATGTAGAACACGATGCTTGCGTGACGGCCGCCGAGGGACTCCTCGATACGGGTCGCCACGCGACGCGCCAGCTCGACCTTGCGGACGAACGGGTCGAGGGGAATGTCCATGTAAGGCAGACGCCGGCCGAGCCGCACTTGAAGCAGCTGATCGGACCGGGCGGCGTGCGCCCCAACGATCAGCACCGCCAGAGCCCAGGCGATGGTGTTCCTCCAAGGCCATGGACGTCGCTCTGGTCGACGCGATCGCTTCGCGGGTCGGGCGGCCGTCGGGCGCGTGATTCGTTCGCGTGCGAGGAGCCACTCGGTGATGCCGCCGAGAGCCAGGGCGAGACCCGCAGCGGGCGCGTAGAGGTAGTTGAGATAACGCTGCCACTGGAGCGGCAGCACCGGGAGCAGAGCCAGGAGCCACCAGGCCCACCCCACGATCGGTGCCCGGGTTCGTCCTCGAGCCAGCCAAGCCAGGCCCGCGCCCACGACCAGAACGAGCGCCGCCCAGATCCACGGCACCGTGGTCGTCGCACCATAGTAGTCCGGGATCAGCGTGACGAGATCGGTGGACCACGACGCGTAGTGAGCGCCAGCTCTCAACAGATTGGCTCCGAACGCGGTCTCGTACGGCCGCCCGCCAAGCGCCGTCTCCCGCACACCCGAGAGCAGCACGTAGCCGATCATCGCCACGCTCGCCGCCACCAGCGGCGCGATACGACGAGCGCGCTCGCGCCACGCTTTTCCCACGGCCGGCGAGAGCAGGAGCGCGAGGGGAACAAGAGCCACGCTCTCCTTGGAGAGCAGCGCGGCGACGAAGAGCGGCAGCGCGCTCCGCCGTGCCCAGACTCCCTGGGCGCTCAGCGCAAGGGCGGAGGCCAGCGCCAGCGCGAGAGCGAGCATCTCCCCCACGCCGACCACCTGCGACACGACCGAATAGAAGAGGCGCGAGGTGCCGAACAGTCCCGCGGCGACCGTGGCGGCCAGCCTTCCTCCGTGCCGGCGCGCGAAGGCGTAGAGCAGCGCGACGCAGGCAGCGTGCAGCAGGACGTTGACCACCATGTACGGGCTTGGTTCGATGCCGAACCAGGGCGAGACGAGGTCGAAATACGCGCGTCCCGAGAGATAGCGCCACACGGTGGTGAGCTGCGGAGCGAGTCCTCTCGCCCGCTCGAGCAGGATCAGGTCATCGGGCGAGAAGTAGGCGCCTAACGCGGAGCGGTAGACCCAGAGGGAGGCGACCGCGCATCCGAGCGCGAGCAGGATGTCCGGCCAAGCGGGCCGAAAGCGATGGACACGGCCTTCGCTCAACCCAGCGCCCACGCCCCCGAGTCACCCAGCACCTTCACGGCGCTGGTCTCGAACGCATCGTAGAACACCACTTCGTCATCGGTGAGCCCGAGCTTCTCACCGCGGCCGGCCTCGCGCATATCTTATGACGAGCCCATCATCTCTTCGATCACTTGGGCTGTCTCGATCGCTCTGTTCCTCGTACCTGCCGTCATAGAACCCGCCACCATGGTGCGGCCAGCACATCCGGCGCCAGCCAATGGAGCTCTCGCCCCGTGTGCAGTAGCAGCCCTGCGCGCGCCTTCTTGCCGTACTCCGCGCGGAAGCTTCGCAGGCGCGCCGCGTCGCCGAGCCCGGGCCGGGCGCCGGCCTTGATCTCGATGGGCAGCAAACGGCCTTCGGTCTCGATCACGAAATCCACCTCCTCGCCGCTCGCCGTGCGCCAGTACGTGAGTTCCGCCCGTTCGAGCCGCGCGTCGCGCCACGCGAGCAGATCCTGGAGCACCAGGTTCTCGAGATGCGGTCCGGCGGGCTCCGCACCGCCTGCGAGATGCAGGGCGACTCCGGTATCGCCCCAGTAGAGCTTCGGCGACTTGATGAGGCGTTTGGTGCGGTTCACGGCGTAGGCCGGGAGCCGAACCAGAAGGTATGACGTCTCGAGCAAATTGAGCCAGCGGTGCATGGTGGGCTGCGGCAAGCCGACATCCCTGCCGATCTCCGCCTGATTGACAAGCTGACCGAGCCGCAGGCAGGCGGCCCGCATCAGACGCCGGAAATCCGGCAGCGCGCTGATCGACGCGAGTGCCTGCAAGTCCCGTTCGAGATACGTGCGCACATAGCCGTCGAACCAAATCTCGCGATCGGCGGAGCGTTTCATCTCGACGGCCGGAGTCGGGAAGCCCCCCCGCAACGCAAGCGCACGCCAGTCGTCGGGCTCGTCGAGACCGGCCGAAAGCAGATCGAGCCACTGCGCGTCGGGCGCGGCGATCAGCTCCTCCCATAGGCCGGCGCGCCCCTCTCCGCGCTGCTCGCGGCGCGTCATCGGCCACAAGGTGAGGTAGGTCGCGCGACCGGCGAGCGACTCGGACACGCTGCGCATCATCAGCAGGTTCGCGGAGCCCGTGAGCAGAAACCGCCCCACCGCGCGGCGCCGATCGATGGCGCGCTTTACGGCGCGCAGCAACTCCGGCGCGCGCTGCACCTCATCAAGCGTGACGGGTTCGTTGCCGCCGACGAGCGCCTCCGGGTCCCGCCGCGCGGCGTCGAGGACATCCAGGTCGTCGAGCGAAAGGTAGCGGCGTTTGCCCGGCGCGAGGCGCTGCACCAGCGTGCTCTTGCCCGCCTGTCGCGGACCGGTGACCACGATTGCCGGCATCGCGCGCAACCGCTCGGCGAGCGCCGACGTGACGAGCCGGGGCAGCGGAGCGATATTCATGGCATGTATGATAATCATTCATGGCGTGGAAGGCCACGCACACGCCCAGGCGTCTCGGCTCTCGGCTACCCGATGCGGCCGAAGCCGCGCGCCATGAAGGCGGCGACAAGCACGATCACCACCACCAGCGCCATCTCGATGTGGCTCAGCATCCGGTAGAGGGGCGCCGCGGAAACGTCGGGACTCTCGCCACGTTTGAGGGCCATGCGCCAGCGGATCAGTCCGACCATCGGCATGATCTCGAGCAGGAAGACCAGCACGAACAGCGTGAGCTTCAGGTGGAAGAGCCAGGTGCCGAGGTAGAACGACGCGCCCTTCTCGAAGGGACCGAAAGCCCGGAACGTCCCCGTCACGATCCAAAGGATGGCGGCCAGGCCCCACCAGGCATCGGCGACGAATACTTTGCGCAGGCCCTCGGCATCGAGCGGCCCTTTGAGGGCGCGGGTCCTCGCATAGATCGCGGGCAACCCGATCGCGATCGCCAGCACGTGAAGCGCAGAGAGAACGGCGGCCAGGACGGCCATCGTCAGTAAGAGAAGCCGAGCAGCCCGGGATCCGGCATCAAGTCCGGGCTCCAGGCGTCCGGCAGGATCTCCACCTCGCACTCCTGGGGCACCACGCTCTGCGTCGCCGCTTTCACGTCGGCGATCATCTGCGGCGCGTAGGGACAGAAGGGCGTCGTGAGCATCATCTTGATCTGCGTCCTGTCCGGCTCGACGAGGACCTCCCGGATCAGGCCGAGGTCGATCACCGAGAGGCCGATCTCCGGGTCCATCACGGTCTCGAGCGCCGAGCGGATCGCCATCTCCTGCTGGCTTGGAGCGGCAGCAGGTGTCGCCGGCTGCGGCGTGGCTTCGGGTGCCGCGGCCTTCGCCTCCTCGGGCGCCGGGTCCTTCTTCTCGTTCTCTTCGCTCATGACCATGCCACCTGGATATCGTCGCCCACCACTCGCACCTCGTACCGAGGCACCGGGACCATGGCGGGGAGCGACAGCACCGCACCGGTCCTCACGTCGAAGCGCGCGCCATGACGCGGACACTCGATCACGTGGCCTTCGAGAGTGCCTTCGGCCAGCGGTCCACCGTCGTGCGTGCACACGTCTTCCAGGGCATGGTAGCTCCCATCGACCTTGAAGATGGCGAGCGACTGGTCACCGAGCCTCACCACCTTGATGCCCCCTTCCGGGATCTCACCCGCCTTCGCGACGGTCACGAACCCTCCCGTGCGCGTCTCGCTCACGACCCCTCCTCCCCTTCATTCTCACCGGGCCACTGGGTGATTCCATAGACGCCGGCCTTCAGCGTCTTGAGCGCGAGCAGGCCGCACTTGAGCCGCACCGGGCCAAGCTCGATGCCGAGCATCTCGAGCACGTCATCGCGGCCGATCTTCTTCACCTCTTCGAGCGGCTTTCCTTCCACCGCCTCGCACAGCATCGACGCCGCGGCCTGGCTGATCGAGCAGCCGTGGCCCGAGAAACGGATCTGGTCGATGTGCCCGTCACGAAGTTTCAGATCCATGCGAATGCGGTCGCCGCACAGCGGATTGGCATCCTCGTACGAGACATCCGGGTGATCGAGCGTGCCCTGATTTCGCGGGTGCTTGTAGTGCTCGAGGATGTTCTCGCGGTAGAGATCGTCCATGCCGCTCATCGCGCGAACACCTTCAGCGCGCGCCGGAGCCCGCGCGCCAGCACGTCGACCTCCTCCGGCACCGAGTAGCAATGGAACGACGCCCGCGCGGAGGCCGGCACGCCGAGCTTCTCGTGGAGCGGCATGCAGCAGTGATGGCCTGCGCGCACGCACACGCCTTCGTCGTCCAGCACGGTGGCCACGTCGTGCGGATGGATGTCGGCCAGCGTGAACGCCACCACGCCTCCGCGCCGATCCGCCGAGGGGCCCAGGATCTTCACCTCAGGGATTTCGCCGAGCTTCTCCATCGTCAGCGCCGCCAGCTCGCGGTCGTGAGCGAACACGGCGTCCATCCCCAGCCCTTGCAGATAATCGACCGCCGCGCCGAGCCCGACCGCCTCGGCGATCGCCATCGTGCCGGCTTCGAACTTCCACGGCAGCTCGTTCCACTTGGAGCCGGTGAGCTTCACCTCGCGGATCATCTCGCCGCCACCGAGGAAAGGCGGCATGGACTCGAGCAGCGCCCGGCGCCCCCACAGCGCGCCGATGCCGGTTGGGCCGAGCATCTTGTGGCTGGTGAAGGCCACGAAATCCGCGCCCAGCGCCTGAACGTCCACCGGACAGTGCGGCACGCTCTGCGACGCGTCGACCAGCACCACGGCGCCCGCTTCGTGAGCGAGGCGCGCGATTTCGGCCACCGGGTTGATGGTGCCGAGCACGTTGGAGATGTGCACGAAGCCCATCAGCTTGACCCGGCCGTCCGCAAGCAGACGCGGCAGCGCTTCCAGGTCCAGTTCGCCGTTGCCCGTGACCGGGACGTAGCGCAGCTCGGCCTGACGTTCCTCGGCCAGGATCTGCCAGGGCACCAGGTTCGAGTGGTGCTCCATCTCGGTGAGCAGGATGGCGTCGCCTGCGCCGACGTTCGTGCGTCCCCACGCGTAGGCCACGAGGTTGATGGCCTCGGTGCTGTTGCGGGTGAAGATGATCTCGCGCGGCGAGGCCTTGACGTGTGCGGCCACCTTGCGGCGGGCGTCTTCGTACGCCGCGGTGGCCTCCTCGGCGATCTTGTAGATCCCGCGATGGATGTTGGCGTTGTACCCCGCGTAATAGCGGTTCATCGCCTCCAGCACCGCGTCCGGCTTCTGCGAGGTCGCGGCGCTGTCGAGATAGATGAGCGGCTTGTCTCGCGGCGTACGGAAGATCGGGAAGTCCTGGCGCACGCGATGCGCGTCGAGGGCGCGGGCAGGCGTGACTCTCGCGCCGGCCGCGGCTCCGGAGCTCATCACCTGCGCCTCTGATTTCACGACATCACCCGATCTTGGTTTCGATGGCCTGCCGTAGCTGCTCGCGGACGCCCTCGAGCGGGATGCGGTCCAGCACCGGGGCGAAGAAGCCCTCGACGATCAGCCGCTGGGCCTGCGACCGTGGGAGCCCGCGCGCCATGAGATAGAAGAGCTGCTCTTCGTCCACCTGGCCGATGGTGGCGCCGTGCGTGCAGCGCACGTCGTTGGCCAGGATCTCGAGTCCAGGGATGCTGTCGGCGCGGGCGGTGTCGGAGAGCAGCAGGTTGCGGTTCGCCTGGTAGGCGTCGGTGCGCTGCGCGCCCTCGCTCACCTGGATCAAGCCCTGGTAGACGCTGCGGGCGTGGTCCTTGAGGCAGCCCTTGATGAGCAGGTCGCTGGTGCCGTGGTCCTTGAGGTGGCGCTGCAGCGTGTGCAGATGGAAGTGCTGCCGCTGGTCGCCGAACATGAACCCGTGCACGTACACGCGGGCGCCCGGGCCATCGAGATCGAAGTACGAGTTGGTCTTGGTCATCCGGCTGCCGAGCACGGTGTGGATCCACTGCAGCTCGCCCTCGCGACCGACGCGCGCGCGGTGATTCGAGTAGTGGTAGACGTTGCGCCCCCAGTCCTGGAGCGTGCCGTACACCAGCTTGGCCTCCTCGCCGACGAAGACTTCGGTGCCTCCCAGGTGCGCGCCGATACCCTCGACCGTCTCCGAGAGCTGCTCCTCGATCACCGTCGCGCTCGCGCCCTTCTCGACGACGATCACACTGCGCGGGGCGGCCACGCGACGCGGGCCGTCGAGCCATTGGAAGAGACGGATCGGAATCGTGGCCGTGACGCCCTCGGGCACGTAGACGAAAGCACCGCCGGTGCGCAGCGCGGCGCCGAAAGCGGTGTACCAGTCGTAGTCGTCGTGAAGCAGCGCGCCGTAACGCTCGCGCAGCTTGGGTTCGTGCTCGCGGAAGGCCCGTGCGAGGGAGCACACCACCACGCCCTGCCGCTCGAGGCCGGGATGGGTCTGCTCCAGCACGACGTCCGCATCGCGCTGGACCACCAACGCGTAGGCCGAGGTCGCCCCCGCCAGCGCAGCGATCACGGGCGCGGGCAAGTCGTCCACGTTCCGCGCCCGCGTTCCCGCGGCGAACGGATCGAGCTCGGGGAGCGCAGCCTCGAGGGTGCGGAAGTCCGTGCGTCGCCACAGCTCGTCGGTGCGGCTCGGGAACGAGAGCGCCTTCATCGTGCCGGCTGCCGCGCGACGGCGATCGCGCGCCCACGGCGTCTCGCGCGCCTCGGCCGCGCGCGCCTCGGCGCGCGCCGCCACCTCCACGTCGAATCCGGTCCCGGACAGGTTCGTCGTCGTCATCCGACCGAGCCCTCCATCTGCAGCTGGATGAGACGATTCATCTCGACCGCGTATTCCATCGGCAGCTCCTTCACGATCGGCTCGATGAAGCCGGAGACGATCATGGCCGCCGCCTCCTCCTTGTTGATCCCGCGGCTCTGCAGGTAGAAGAGCTGCTCGTCGCCGATCTTCGATACCGTCGCCTCGTGCCCGATGGTGACCCGGTTCTCTTCGATCTCCATGTAGGGATAGGTATCGGAGCGCGACGCCTCGTCGAGGATCAGCGCGTCACAGTTCACCGTGCTCCGGCAATCCACCGCGCCCTTCGCCACCTTGACCAGACCACGGTAGCCGGCGCGGCCGCCGTCCTTGCTGATGGACTTCGAGATGATCTTGCTGGTCGTGTTCGGCGCAGCATGGATCACCTTGCCGCCCGCATCCTGATGCTGGCCCTTGCCGGCGAAGGCGATCGAGAGAATTTCGCCATGCGCCCCCGGCTCGACCATGTAGACGCTCGGATACTTCATGGTCAGCTTCGAGCCCAGGTTCCCGTCGACCCACTCCATGGTCGCGTCGCGGTAGGCGACCGCCCGCTTGGTGACCAGGTTGTAGACGTTGTTCGACCAGTTCTGGATGGTGGTGTAACGACAGCGCGCGCCCTTCTTGACGATGATCTCGACCACCGCCGAGTGCAGCGAGTCGCTCGAGTACGTCGGCGCGGTGCAGCCTTCGACGTAGTGCACGTACGCGCCCTCGTCGACGATGATCAGCGTGCGCTCGAACTGGCCCATGTCCTTGGTGTTGATCCGGAAGTAGGCCTGGAGCGGCACGTCCACGTGCACGCCCTTCGGCACGTAGATGAACGACCCGCCCGACCACACCGCGGAGTTGAGCGCCGCGAACTTGTTGTCGGTCGATGGGATCACGGTGCCGAAGTACTGCTTGAACAGCTCTTCGTGCTCCTTGAGTCCGTGGTCGCAGGACAGGAAGATCACGCCCTGCTTCTCGAGCTTCTCCTGGATCTTGTGGTAGACGACCTCGGAGTCGTATTGCGCGCCAACGCCGGCCAGGAACTTCTGCTCGGCCTCGGGGATGCCGAGCTTGTCGAAGGTGCGCTTCATGTCCGCGGGGATGTCCTCCCAGGTCTTCGACTCCTCGGAGGTCGGCTTGACGTAGTAATAGATGTTCTGGAAGTCGATCTCGGAGACGTTGCCGCCCCAGGTGGGAGTCGGCTTCTTCTCGAAGATCTCGAGCGCCTTGACGCGGTAGTCCCGCATCCACTTGGGCTCACCCTTCATGCCCGAGATCTCTTCCACGATCGCGCGGTCGAGGCCTCGTCGACTCTTGAAGACGTGCTGCTCGTCGTCGTGAAAGCCGTACTTCTCCTCGTAGCCTTCGCGGATTCCGGTGGTCGTTGCGGTGGTCATTGGGACTCCACCTCCTGCCTCTCTCGCACCCAGTCGTAGCCCCGGGTCTCGAGCTCGTGCGCCATCTCAGGACCACCCGAGATCGAGATCCGACCGTCGACCATGACGTGTACATGGTGCGGCTTGATGTAGTTCAGGATGCGCTGGTAGTGCGTGATGACCAGCACGCCCATCTCGGGGCCGGCGAGCGCGTTCACGCCGTCGGCAACCACTCGCAGCGCGTCGATGTCGAGCCCCGAGTCGGTTTCGTCCATCACCGCGATCTCCGGCTTGAGCAGCGCCATTTGGAGGATCTCGGCGCGCTTCTTCTCGCCCCCCGAGAATCCGTCGTTCAGGTAACGGGTCGCGAACGACTCGTCCATCTTGAGCAGCGCCATCTTCTCGCGCAGCAGATTGCGGAATTCCTTGGGCGCGATCCCCTTATTGCGCGGCATCGCGCCGGAGCCGTTGGTCTCGGGCGGGGCCAGCCGCATGTTGAGCGCCGTGCGCAGGAAATTCGCCACCGAGAGGCCGGGAATCGCGACCGGGTATTGGAACGCCAGGAACAATCCCTTGCGCGAGCGCTCGTCGGGCTCCATCTCCACCACGCTCTCGCCCTTGAACAGGATGTCTCCACCGGTGACCTCGTAGCGAGGATGTCCCAGCAGCGTGTTGGCGAGCGTGCTCTTGCCCGATCCGTTGGGTCCCATCAGGGCGTGGATCTCGCCCTTCTTCACGGCGAGGGACACGCCTTTGAGGATCTCCTTGCCCTCGACCGCGACATGGAGGTCCTGGATGACGAGTTCCGGCGTCTGGCTCATGTGCTCCTTCTCTCCACAAGGCTCTCGCGAGCCATCGAAGGATCCGCGCCGTTCGGAGCGGATCCGTGAACGTTCGTTTCTATACCGAGAAGCTCTCTCCGCAGGCGCAGTTGTGACGGACGTTGGGGTTGTTGAACTTGAAGCCCGCGCCCATCAGACCTTCGACGTAGTCGACCTCGGTTCCGCCCAGCAGCACGGCGCTCTTCAGGTCGACGAACAGGCGAATGCCGTGGCTCTCGAGGACTTCGTCGCCGGGAGACTCGGCTTCGCAGAACTCCATGAAATACGAGTTTCCCGAACAGCCACCGCCCCGCACTCCGAGCCGCAGACCGATCTCCGGAGTGCCCCGTTGCGAGAGCAGGTCCTTCACCTTCTCCGCCGCGATCGGGGTGAACGTGATCATCTCGGGTCCAGCTCCTTTCCTATTCTCTTGCCTCGCCCTTGCGGCGCCGAAGTAATGCCCGCCACGAGCGACGGCCGGGTCTTCATTCCATGGTCCTGCGTGCACCGTACACATCCCGTCGACGGCTCGTGCGTCGGACACACTTTGCACGTCTCGAGGTACGCCAGCCCTGCCAGCAGCTCCGCTTCGGTCTTCTTTCCTCGCTCGATGGCTTGTCGCGTCTCTTCCAGCTTGGTCTCGAACAGCTCCCGCAAGCGGCTCATGGCTTCGGGCCCGACTTCGGCCCCCCACCACGCGCGCAGCACCTCTCGCATCTCGTGGAGCGAGAAGCCCATTCCGTGGAGCAGGTCGATCCATCGCACCCGGTCGACCGCCGCCTCTTCGTAGAGCCGGAACCCCCCGCTCGACCGGGTGGCCGGCTTGAGGAGCCCCAGCTCTTCGTAGAGGTGGATGGCGCGCACCGTCTTGCCGGTCCGCTTGGCGAGATCGCCGACGCGCAGCATGCCGCCGTGAAGGGAGACGCTTTCGATGGGCTGACTCATACCCTTACGTATAGGTTAGATTAGGGCCGAAACCTAATGGATGTTACAGAGATATGCAAGGTCAGCCCGACCGAAACCATGCTGGGTTTGAGGGCAGATGGCTGTGCGCTAGGCACTTGCCCGATGTCAGAGGGCGGACTTGCCCCCGCGCATGATCAGGGCGGCCCCGGCCAGAATCGCGATGCCGGAGATCCAGGGCGGGATCGACATCTGCTTCTTCTCGGTGACCTGCATCTTGATCCCGCCGATCTCGGCCACGTTCTCGGTCTTCTTGTAGGGGATGCCGCCCCACAGGAGGCCGATGAACCCCGCGATCACCAGAACGATTCCCGCAGCTCTCATGAGAACCCCCTGTGGATCGACTCTAGCGGACGGCCGCGGCGCCACCCACCCGGGCTCGGAGCCGCTCGGCGACGGCGTCGATGAAGCCGGCGGTGGTCTGATGCCCAAGCGGTCGAGGCTCCGCGATGGCCGCCAGATCCTTGGTCATGACGCCCGACTCGATGGTCTCGATCACCGCCGCCTCGACGTGGCGTGCGAACGCGGTCAGCTCGGGCGTATCGTCCAGCTCACCCCGCTTCGCGATCGCACCGGTCCAGGCAAAGATCGTAGCCGTCGAGTTGGTGGACGTGGCCTCGCCGCGCTGATGCGCGTAGTAGTGGCGCTGCACGGTGCCGTGAGCGGCCTCGTACTCGAAGCAGCCTTCGGGTGACACGAGCACCGACGTCATCAGGCCCAGACTTCCGAAGCCGGAGGCCAGCATGTCGCTGAACAGGTCTCCGTCGTAGTTGCGGCATGCCCACAGGAACCCGCCCTCGTGGCGCACCACGCGCGCCACCGCGTCGTCGATCAGCATGTACTGATAGGTGATGCCGGCCTTCTCGAACTCGGCGCGGTGCGCTTCGACCTCCTCGCGGAAGATGTTCTTGAAGGCCGCGTGGTAGATCTTGCTGATCGTGTCCTTGGCGGCGAACCAGAGGTCCATCTTCTCGGACAGCGCGTAGGCGATGCAGGCCTTGGCGAAGGACCGGATCGAGCGTTCGGTGTTGTGCTCGCCCTTGATGACGCCGGGGCCCTTGAACTCGTGGACCAGCACCGTCTCTCCCGGACTGCCATCGGCGGTCCGATACACCAGCTCGACGCGGCCCGCTTTCGGAATCTTGATCTCGACGTCGCGGTAGACGTCGCCATAGGCGTGACGACCGATCACGATCGGCTTCTTCCACGCGCGCACCATCGGCGGCACGTTCTTCACGATGATCGGCTTGCGGAAGACCGTGCCGTCGAGGATCGCTCGAATCGTGCCGTTGGGACTCGGCCAGGCCTTCTTGAGGTGGTACTCCTGCACGCGTGCGGCGTCCGGGGTGATGGTGGCGCACTTCACGCCGACCTTGTGACGCTTGATCGCTTCGGCGGCCTGCGTGGTCACGGCGTCGTCGGTCTGATCACGGTTCGGCAGGAACAGGTCGTAGGGCTCGAGCTTCAGCTCGACGAACGGCTCGATGAGCTGCTCCTTGACCATGGTCCAGATCACGCGCGTCATCTCGTCGCCGTCCATCTCGACGATCGGGTTCCTGGCGACGATTCTTTGGCCTGCCATGCGATGTCCTCCGTCAGAGTTGGGCCGGAGAGACTAGCACGCGCGCTTCCCGAGACAAGTCAGGAGCCTTCGCTTCTCACCTTGCCGGGATGATGCTGCCGTAGATAGCTCCACACCGCGTCCACCCCCGGCGAAAGATCGTTGAAGCCCAGGTTAAACGAGTTGAAGCCCATGTGCTCGCTGAGCCGCGTGAGCCACTGGCTGCTGGCCGGGAGTCGCGACCTGAACGTGACGGGGTCCATGAGCTCGACGCCGATGAAACGCTGCCTCTCATAGGTGACGAGACGCATCGAGCGGATATCCGACCACAGAACGACGTCGGGCGAAACACGGCGATCCAGGATGCCGATGCCGTCGAGGACGACGATCGGGCCCCACATGAAGAAGCGGCGCACGATCACGAGGCCCATCGCCCCGAAGAACACGATGCCGATCCAACCTGCGATCTTCGCCTCGATCGCAGGCAGCCTGGTCGCGAGCCAGGAGGCGGCGACCATCATGACGTCCAGCGCGAGCAGTCCGATGAGCTTCGGAAGCGAGATGGAACAGCTCATCGCCCCTTCCTGGCCGTCGCTTCCCTCCTCGCCTGGACGGCCCGTGCCTTGACGAGCTTCTTCACCAGGGGCAATGGCATCGGCTCGTCGAGCGGGAACTGCACCGTGCCCTTCGCCGTCTTGTAACCCTCGAGCTCCGCGGCATGGGCGCGACGAATCGTCTCCGTCATCGGATAGAGGCTGATGTGTTTCTTGAACGCCGCGTACCAGACCAGCGGCCGGTCCTCGAGGCGGAAGCCGGGGATGCCGTAGCTGAAGATCTCCTGCGCACTCGGAGCCAGCGAGCGAACGGCGGTCCGGATCTGCTTCATACGCTTGCGCGTCTCCGGCGGCAGGGCCGCGAGATACTCACGCACCTGCGCTCCGGCACTCTCCCTCACGGCGGGCCTGGCCTTCATTCCGGATCCTCCCCGAGCTGCGCGTAGTAGCTCGCGACGCGGTCATGGGCGCCTTTGAGCGTGTAGACGTCGGGCTGCCGGGTCTCGATCACCCGTGCGATCACCTCCGCGACATCCTCCGCGCTCTGCGAGCCGGGCAGCGTGCGGGAATCCGGGCCGCCGTGCAGCGCGTTGACTCCGAACTCGGTGCGTACGACCGGAGGACTGACCACCGAGAACTGGATGCCCGGGTGCGCTTCCTGGACCTCCGCGCGGAACGCGGCGGTGAGCGCATTGAGGAAGTGCTTGGCGCCGATATAGGCGGAGCGAAAGACCGCGAACGGAACCCGGCCGAGCATCGACGAGACATTGATGACGTGGCCTTCCCCGCGCTCCTTGAAGTGCGGCAGCACCTCCTGCATTCCGTACAGCGCGGTCTTGATGTTCATCCGCACCATGTGGTCGACGTCGTCGTCGATGAGCTCCGACGGCTGGCGCGTGATGCCTCGGCCCACGTTGTTGATCCACACGTCGATCCGCCCAAAGTGATCGATCGCGGCTTGGACCACGCGCTGCACTTCTTCGCGCTCCGAGACGTCGGCGCGAAGCGGCAACGCGTTCACCCCGCACGACTGGGCCACCGCCATCAGCGCATCCTGGCGCCGCGCCACCAGCACCACCGACATGCCGCGCTCGGCCAGGAGCCGCGCCGTGGCCGCTCCGATCCCGCCGCTCGCTCCGGTGATGACCACGACCTTGCTCATCCGGCTCTCGGAAGCCGGCTGTTCGGTGAAAGCCTAGCGGCGGTAGGACCAGCCGATGGTGAAGGTGGTGATGAAGTCATTGGTGCTCGCGTTCTCGCCCGGATCACTGTCGAAAGTATCGGTGAGCGTGACTCCGACGTCGACGTCGGAAATGATCTCGTACTTGAGCCGGGCGTTGAATTCGCCACGGACTCTGCCAGGATCCGAGAGGCTCGGGAAGATGTACAGCGACGTGCTGAAGTCCAGCGTGGGAGCGTCGAAGCGAAAGGCATCCCATTGCGAGGCCACGACGCCTTCGAAACTCGTTCGCATTTCGCTGCTGCTCCCTGCCGTGGCGGCGAAACGCTCGCGCGCCACGGCCAGCCCCCCCGCAACACCAAGCGCCATGGCATTCGACTGGATCAGCGTCCGGCCCAGCATGCCGGCGCCGGTGAAGCGGAGATCGAGACTGAGCTCGTCGTTTTGCTCGAGCGAGAACAGGACCACCGTGGACCAGCGCTTCGGCAGGAAATAGACGACCTGAGCCACACCCGAGTTACGCGACGTCGTGGGAACGGACTCCTGGCCCTGGGCGTAGGAATCGTACGAGAGTCGGCTCCCGAACTGGTCGCCGCGGTAGGCCGCTTCTCCTGCGGTGGTGAAGGTCGTCGCCGAGTTGGCTTTGGCGTAGGTGAGGCCGACGTCGAGATAGGCTTGAGTCCGCTGGGCGAACCCGGACTGCAAACCATTGATCCGGACGACATCGGCAATCGCGAGCGTGTCCACTCTCTCGCCTGCGACCACCATTCTGCCGTCCCGGCCGGCCGTGACCAGCCTTCCGACATACTTCCGGCCGGAGGACACTTCGACTTCGAACGAGTTGGGACTCGTGACCCGAGCGATCTTGACCCATTCGACTGCGGGCCGCCCGGCGTCGTCGGTGCTGTAGTCGAGCTTTCCGCGTTCCAGTCCCTTGATCTCACCGGTGATTCGATCGCCGTTCTTCAGCACGATCACATCGGTCTTGGCGGCGAAGACTGTCGTGGGAGGAAGGACGACCAGCCAAGCCAGCAGCGTCACATTGAGGAAGTGCAGCCGAATCGGTCGGGAACGATGGTTTCGGCACGCGTCGCTCATCGGCTCCGGTCCCCTATGGGAAGTCGGCCGCGGCATGGTAGGTGGCTGGCGCCAAGGGTGTCCATGGGGGCAGCGGCCCCTGGGGCATCACAAAGAATTCACTGGCGCTATTCGGGGTTCGCGCCGATATTGCTAGCGTCTTCGGTTGCCTGTGGATGGTTGTCGACGTTCAGATTCCGCCAGAGGACTCTCTGGCGGCTTTTTGTTGGTCGGCCGCTCGCGACAGTCGAGACACGGTCATGAGGACCGGACGCGGCCGCAGCGTTGATTCGCGGCAAAAGTAAGGGTCTCGACCCTGATACAACAGGAGTTTCAAAGTGGCTAGTGGCACTGTGAAGTGGTTCAACGAGGCGAAGGGCTTTGGTTTCATTACCCAGTCGGATGGTGGCGACGACGTGTTCGTCCACTTCTCCGCGATCCAAGGCAACGGCTTCAAGACGCTTGCCGAGGGTGAGGCACTGGAGTTCGACGTGACCAAGGGCCCGAAGGGCCTGCAGGCGGCGAACGTCCGCAAGGCTTAAGCGCCCGAGGTACCACCTCGCGCCAACGAGGGCGGCGTCCGCAAGGACGCCGCCCTTGGCGTTTCTCGCTCGAGAGTGACGCCACTGGCCCGGGGCCAGTTGATCGATCTGCTCCCCGGGGCGGATCGAGCCGGAGCTGCGCCGGGCCGATAAGAAGCAGAGCGGTCGCCCGCGACGCGTTTCGGCCATGAGGTCCGCATGTCCTCCTCCCTGCTGGAGCCCGAGCCAGAGCCCACGGAGTCGTTGGACGCAGCTCCAAGCGAGCCAGCGACCGTCAGCCACGGCTTCGTGATCGGCTGGAACATCTTCCGCGTCATGGTCTGGATCATGATCGCGGTGTGGGCGAACCCGCACTTCCTCGACTACGTCGGCGGCGAGGGGATCGCACGCTGGCTGCTCCATCATCGCTGGGTACTCTGGCTGGCGGCGCCGCCTCTCGCACTGCTCGGATTGATCTCGGTGCTCGAGCTACTCAACACACCGCAGCAGCGCGCCGCCCACGACAAGCTCGCGCGCGCCATGGGCGCAACCCTCGTGACGCGACGCGGCATCGATCCCACCGACGGTCTTCCCGCAGGGCCGGGCCTTCGCGTTCCGCTTGGACGGTGGTCGATGGTGGTGGGCACGTGGAAGAGCGATGGCCACGCACGGACGGTCGCCAAGGTTGTGCTGCAGACGGAATCGGGGTTCAGCTTCGCGGCGCGCGGGGTAGACCGTGAGCCGGCGGTGATGCGCGGGCTCCACCCATGGGCACTGGGCCACGCGATGCGCCAGGTGGCCGCCCGAACGGACGACCCGCGTGCGGCGGTGGCCGCGGCCCCGTTCGCCTACCTGGCCGAGCCGCCGATCACACTCGGCAACGATGCGCTCGATCGCGCCGTCGTCCTGCGCGCGAACCACTCCGATGCCGCGCGAGCCCTTCTCATGTCCAGGACCGTGACTTCGGCCATTGGTGCGCTGAACGAGCGAACGCGGCGCTGGGACTGGACCCTTTGCCCGACCTCGACCGCCGGCCTGGCCGAGATGCGGTTGGAGTGCCCGGGGACACTGAACGACGTCGAATCACTCGCGCCAATGCAGGCGCTGATGCTGGCCGCGCTGGAGCACCTGGAGAGCAAGCGCGTCCTGGCGGGCTAGCTCGACCGCGGCGATGCCCCGCTGGCCCCGGGGCCAGCGGCGTGTGAGAGTCTGCCGGACGCTATGGCATCCCCTTCGCGTGGCTTCGAGCCGCTTTCCAGCAGTCTGATCGACGCGCTCCGGCGCGCTCGCGAGCGCTTTCCGGCGTACGTGCGCACCCGCGGCGCCGATTATTTCCACCGCCGGCGTGTCGGATCCATCGAGCTGCGGCCCGACACCATCCAGGCCAAGGTCTACGGTACCCGTACCTACAAGAGCGGCTGGCGGTGGAACGGCCACGAGGCCAATCCGCAGTGCTCGTGCCCGGTGGGTCCTTTCTGCAAACACTCCTATGCGCTTGCATTGGCCGTACTCCGCGAGCACGACCGCGGTGGCGCCGTCGAGACGACATGGACGGAGCGTCCGTCATCCAGCGTCGCGACCGAGCTGGAGGAGTGGGCGCATCGCCACACCACTCCTCCGTCGCGCAGCCTGCGCGTGGTGCTGGGCCTCGAGCATCGCGACGACGGCCCCGGCGTCGTGCTGGAGGCGCGCGTCACGAGCCCTCGCCTCAAGGACCAGACCCGTTCGCAGCAGCAGATCGCCCAGATGGCGTATGACGCGCAGGGCGGACGCCATGGGCTGTCGCCACCTCAAGCCAGGCTGGCCCGATTGCTCGCCGAACGGGTGCGCGGACTGCGGGAGCGTCACGGACACACGATCGAGGTCCCGGTGGTTGTCCTCAACCAGCTGCTCGACGCCTTCCCGAGCTCGCCTTTCGTGACCTGGGGCGCGCCGCTCGATCCGGATCTGGCCGCGCGCGCCGGCGTCGTGGCCGGAGCGCGCGCGCGCCTCGAGGACGGCCTGGTGGACGTGGCGCCGGTGTGTCAGGTGAAGGGCGAGGCCATGCGCATCTCGCTTGCCGTCCGCTGGGCCGATGGACGCCAGCGGACGCTCGACCAGGTGGTGTATCTGCAGAGCCATGACGATCTCCACCCGAGCCTGGTCCTGGCCGGCGGCGGATTCTGGCGCGTGAACGAGGAACCGCCCCGCGCTCTGCTGCTGCGCCTGGCCGGCGACGCGGGTGTCGAGGTTCCGATCAAGGGACGCGAGCGTTTCCTCGAGCTCCTGGCGGCGAGCTTCGACAGCGTGGCCGAAGCGCTGGCCCCCCTCACGAGAGTGCATCGCGCGCACCCCATCGTGGTGATGGAGCTGTCCGATTGGCTGAGCGTGCGGCTCTACGCCGCGCCCGATCCCGCGTGGCGCCCGGGCCAGGCGGGCGGCCCCGTGTTCGCGCTGGACGGCGAGGGGCGCTGGGAGCGACTCACCGAGACCGGGCACGCGGAGGACGCTCTGGTGACCATGGAGCCGGGCCGATCCACGGGACCGTCCGAGGATGGCGGAGGCGGGAGCTCTGCCGCCCTCGAGACCGGTGGCGACTGGCTGCTCGACATGCCCGATCCCGAATCGGTGCGCGTCGCGCGCGAGTGGCTGGCGTTCCTGCCGCTGGTGCCCGAGCGAAAGGGAGGCGCGCTTGCATCCGAGAGCCGCCTCACGGGGTGGATGCGGATCGACGCGCGCAGTCTGGATACGCTGGCCGAGGCCTGGGACCGACGGCCTCGGGATGTCACCTACATCGGGAACGGGCGCATGCGTGAGCTGCTGGCCGGCGCCCCCCTTCGCGCTCGGGTTCGGGTGACCGCGAGTGGTGTGGACTGGTTCTCGGTGCGCGCCGATTGGGAGGCCGAAGGACGTGCGCTCACCGAGGAGGACCTCGCCCGCTTGCGCTCGTCACGATCGCGCTTCGTGAAGCTGTCGACGGGCTGGGTGCGGCGCGAGCGCGTGGCCGAGCACGACCAAACGGCTGAGCTGCTGGCGGACATGGGCATCGAGGTCAATGCCGGCGAGCAACGACTCACGCTGTGGCAGGTCGCTCGCGCGCGGCCTGAGAGCCTGGCCGCGCTCGAATCGCTCGAAACCGACACCGCGCGGCAGATCCGGGAGCTGCGGGAGCGCGTGGGATCGTTCGCCGGATTGCCCGCGGTGCCCGTCCCCGACACCTTCCGCGGCGAGCTTCGCCACTATCAGAAGGAGGGTCTCGACTTCCTCGCCTACGTCACGGGCCTCGGCCTCGGCGCGATCCTGGCCGACGACATGGGCCTGGGAAAGACCATCCAGGCCCTGGCGTGGATCGAGCACGCGCGCCAGGCGGATCCCGCCGGCGGAGCGGTGCTGGTGGTGTGCCCGGCGTCGGTGGTGCACAACTGGATCCGCGAATCCCAGCGGTTCCTGCCACACCTCCGCGTGCTGGCGTTGACCAGCGGGCATGAACGGCACGCGCTCCGGCAGGAGATCTCGAACGTCGACCTGGTGGTCACCAACTACGCGCTGGTGCGCCGCGATCTGGCCGACTGGCGGAACGTCGCATTGCGGGCCGTGATCCTGGACGAAGCGCAGAACATCAAGAATCCCGACGCCGCGGTGAGCCGCGCCGTGCAGCAGCTCCAGTGCCGTCACCGGATGGCGTTGACCGGGACACCGCTCGAGAATCGTGCGCTCGACCTGTGGAGCATCATGCAGTTCGTGAACCCCGGATACCTCGGCAGTCGCAAGGCGTTCGTGGCCCGTTACGACGCTCCCGACGCGCCGCCCTATCGGCGACGGCTGCTGGCTGCCCGCCTGCGCCCCATGCTCCTCCGGCGGCTCAAGAGCCAGGTGGCGCTCGAGCTGCCCGATCGAATCGAGGAGCAGCGCGACTGCGAGCTGACCACGGGCCAGAGAAAGCTCTACCTGCTCGAGCTCGAGCGTGGGCGCGCGTTGATGGCCCGACTCATCACACCCAGGGAGGTGCAGCAGAGCCGGCTCGAGATCCTGAGCGTGCTCACCCGACTGCGCCAGATCTGCTGCCACCCGGCGCTGGCCGGCGGCAAACCGTCGCTCGGCTCCGGCAAGTTCGACGCGGTGTTCGAGCTGCTCGAGCCGCTGCTCGCCGAGGGCCACAAGGTGCTTCTGTTCTCGCAATTCGTGGAGTGCCTGAAGCTGCTCGACCAGGAGATGGAGGCGCGCGGCATCGGGCGTCACATGCTCACCGGCTCGACGACGCGGCGCGAAGAGGTGGTGACGGCATTCGAGTCCGATTCCGAGCCCTGCGTGTTCCTGATCTCGCTGCGGGCCGGAGGCACCGGCCTCAATCTCACGGCGGCGAGCTATGTGGTGCTGTTCGATCCCTGGTGGAACCCCGCCGTCGAAGCCCAGGCCATCGATCGCACCCACCGCATCGGTCAGACACGGACGGTGATCGCCTATCGCATGCTGGCCAGCGGAACGATCGAGGAGAAGATCTGGGAGCTGCAGCAGCGCAAGGCCGCGCTCGCCAGCGACGTGCTCGGCGAGGAGGGATTCGCCCGGACGCTCGACCGCGAGGCCTTGCAGTATTTGTTTGAGGAGGAGTGAGGGCGCGGGCTAGCGAAGGTTGGAAGCAGCGTCCGAGGGCTGCGTTTCAGCGGAGTTCTTGGCCTCCGCCCCGTTGGTGTGCGGTGGGTCGGGGGCGAAGGTGGGCGCGTTGGGCGCGGACTCGACAGGCACGGTGAGGGCGATGCCATTGCCCACGACCATCGACACCGCCCCCGGCACCACTTCGATCTCCATCACGTGCCGCTGTGGGGTGATGTTCATGTCGGAGTTGCCGGGCACCGGCTCCTCGGCGGTCATCCGCACGCGCCGCACACGATAGGTCTTGAGATCGTCGGGCGATCCCGACGACGCCGCCATGAAATGCTTCACCAGCGCGGCATCGTTCATGCCGTCGTAGATGTGCACGTCGAGCAGCCCGTCGTCCATCTTCGCCCCCGGCGCCGCGAGCATGTTGTGCGCCATCAGCGGGGCGTTCGAGACCGTGACGATACCGGTCGCGGCCTCGACGAGAGTCCCGTCCATCTCGACTTTGATGGCGCCTCGCTTCGCCTCGACGAACTTTCGAAACGCTCCCGGGAGGTGGTACCAGCGTCGCTTCACGAACTCCTGGCCCGCGAAGGCAGCGATCGCGCTCAGCCCGATCCCGGCGCACTCCATGAAGTACTCAGCCTTCGAACCCCCCTCCGACGTCATTCGTCCGATGTCGATGTGGCGCGTGGTCCCCATTCCGATCAGCGCACAGGCGTGATCGATGGCGAGAGGCACGCCCAACGAGCGGGCGAGATTGTTCATGGTGCCGATCGGGATGATCGCCAGTGCGGTGGACGTGCCGATGAGCTCCGCGGCGACGTCTCCGATCGTGCCGTCACCGGCGGCCACGATGACCAGCGGGGCCCCGGACCGCGCGGCTTCGCGAGCCATCTCGCGCGCCGCCTTCCCGGACGTCTTGAGACCGACGCTCGCCTCGACCCCGTGGACTCGCAGGCTGCTCACGATCTGCGCGAGACGCTCGGCGTTGTTCTTCTCGTCGCGGCCCGCGGTGGGATTGAAGATGAGACGGGCACGCTTGAGACGACCGTCGCTGCCGGCCTGCTTCCCCAGGTGCTCCTGGCGAGGCGCCGACAGGCGACGCTCGAGGTGGGCGATGCCGGCCTCGCACGCCTGGAGCCTGGCCTTGCGGCGCTCCAGCCGCGCCGAGGTCTTCTCGATCTTGCGGACCAGCGACGCTTGCTTGCGTTGCTGGCGCAGCAGCGACTTGAACAGGGTGGATTGGGACTCTTTGCGACCTGCCATGCCCCTGATCAGGGCATTTCCCATGCCACCGGTCAGGCGGCAATTAGGCGGCTAAGACATTTGATTAGTCCAACATCTGGTGCAGATGGACGAGGTGGGCTGTAACTCTTTTCTGGCCACAATCCGTTCTACAACGGTCGCGTCAACTCGCTCAACGGCCAGTTACCGCTACTCGACTGTCCCCGGGGGGACAGTCGAGTTCCGCTCTTGTTCCAACTCTTCCAGCTCGGTGGCGAACAACTCCCCGTACGCCGACCCTTTTTGGATGGCGCGTCGCATCCACACGATGGCCCGATCGGTGTCTCCGCATTCGTGGTGCGCCCAGGCCAATGTGCGGAAGAACTCAGGCGTACGCATCCTGTCCAAAGCCACGGCACGGTTGGCCAGAGCTCGGGCCTCCTCAGGACGGCCCAAGGAGTCCTCGCTCGAGACAATGGCCCACGCGATGGAATCCAGGATATCCGGATCGTCAGGGCTCAGCAGGGACGCCCTGCGCCAATACCTCAAGGCAGTACGCTCGTCGCGTGGCTCGTATTGCACCAATAGATATGCCGTAGCCTGGTAGACCTCGGCTTCATCCAGCTTCGAAGCAACCGATCTCAACAGCCTCCGCGCGCCGACGAAGTCATGTCCACGGAGCCTGAACCGGGCGGTCCTCTCGAGGAAGAACGCATCCACCTGGCGGCCCCCACCAGCGACCTCCTCGATACGATTCCAGTACGGCTGGGCCGCGAGCCAGCCCTCCGTGCTTTCCACCCGGTTGGCCACGTTGCGGTTCCATCCCATGGACCATCGATGATCGAGGGCGAGAGCGGCGACCAAACCGAGCGACACCAGAACAGCGGCTGCGCATCGGCGCGGACGTGACCAGCCAAGAATGGGTCCATGCCGGTCGTCGTAGAACGCGCCCACGCAGAGGCCAACGATGAATCCGCCGACATGAGCTGCGTGGCCAACATTGCCGTACTCCGACCCGATGTCGAACGCATCGCGGACCCACCACGCGGCGACCAGCCACCCGAACCCAATGGTGACCTGACCGTCCTCCCACTGCCTGAGAGGGCGTGACAGATAAGCACCCATGAGGGCATAGATCGCGCCCGAGGCGCCGGCGCCATTGGTGTAGAAGGCCAGGGTTCCGAGAGAGGACCCGATCGCTCCCAGGAAATAGAGGAGCGCCATCCGTCCAGTTCCCAGCTTCGGCTCCAGCAGGAGTCCCAGCACGATGAGCGCACTCGCATTCCCGAGAATGTGGTCCCAATCGCGGTGAACCAGATCAGACGAAAGGAGCCGCCACCACTCGCCGGCAAGGACGGAGTCGGTCACCTGCGATGCTCTTCCACGGAGGGCACTCACTTCGGCCTCTCCGCCGGCCAGCCACGGGGCCGCGAACAAGCCGAGGAGGGTGCAAGCCATCAGCCATGTGAACGGAGCCGACTTGAGGTGCTTCAAGGGCTTCACCGGCATTCTCCCAACACGAACGCCGACGGCCTGGCTGCCAAGGGGAGGCGAGTGCCGCCAGTGATGTCTGGTTATCGGCGCTCGGCCGTGCTGGATTGACCTTCGGGCGGCCTAGAGGCGTGTGCTCGTATCGATCGCCAGCTCACGCAGGCGGCCCAGCAGTCGCACCATCGCCCAGGTATCGCGCTCACAGTAGGCCAGCAGGTCCTGCCGGAGCCGGTCGCGCTCCTCGACCGGGATCTTGTGCGCCACGAACAACAGCCGAGCGATCTCGACGCTGGCGACCATCCCGTCCACGATGACGAGATCGTTGTAGGTGAGATCAGGGACCAGCGGATTCAGCACGTTCTTGATGCTGAAGCTCCCGCGGAACTCCACGTGGTAGACGTGGTCACGCACCACCGGGAGCAGGTCCACGAGCTTCCCGGCCAGCTCTGCGAGCGGCGCCGCCAGGTCGGGCAGCAGCTCCGCCAGCTCGTTGATGCGTGTCCTCTCGAACGACGAGTACATCACGATTCGCCGCGCGCGCTTCGTTGCCTCCAGCATGGCTTCGGCCAATTCGCGACGCGGGTCGCCCGGCCCCTCGGCGAGCCAGCCCACATGCGTGTAGGTGCCATCCTGCTGTTCCTCGTGGTAGCTGAACTGTGCCGTGGCGTGCCCCCACGGCGCCAAGCCCGCCCATACCGGAACCGCTCGGGACACCGTCTCGAAGTCGAGGTACCCGAGCGGGCTCTCGAACGGCTCGAGCGCCCGCCCGAGTCCCGGCTCGACGATGAGCCGATTCTCCCTGAGCGCCCGCAACTGCCGCTGCGCGGCGGGCGGCAGCTTCTGCCCCTGGGGAATCCCCCAGATCGAGTGAATGCCCTTCGCCATGTAAGCCACCGTCTTCTTCGGTCCGTTCGAGTAGAGCGTCGAGATGTGATCCGGATCGTTCGGCCAGCATCGCTTCAGGAACGGACACCCGCGTGGCTCATGGCAGTGGAGTCCGATCGGGTGGTCCGGCAACTCTCCTTCGAGCACACGGGTGAGCTCTTCCACCCGCGCCGGAACCGTAGGCATGAACTCGTGGACCTGCTCGGTGATGTCCGCCCGGACGAACAGGTCGCCCTGATCCGGGTGCCGATAGTCTTTGTTCAAGTGCATGATCTCGACGCGCTCGGCCGTCATGCCGGTTTGAGCGAGCACCCAGGCCTGGAGCGCGGCGTCGGCAATGTGCTCGTCCTTCACCGAGGTCGTGGACTTGGCCTCGATCAGAGTCGTGGCGTCATCAGCCTTGTGAAGGACGTCGACCGCGGCGAACACACCCTTCGCCTGGAAGGCGGCCTCGAAGATGATCGGTGCTCCGGCGTCGAGCGCTGAGCGGGTGGCGTCGCACCAAGCGGTGCGGTCGCGAGGCTGCGGCGAGACGAGCACGCCCTCGGGGAATCGCTCCCGGGCCAGCTCACCGACGAGGCGCCCCTGGTCGAAGCGGTCGAGCAGGACCTTGTCGGGCTGAAGCTCCTCCGCCAGCGGCTCATGCACCGTCCACCACAGAAGCCTCGGACACTGGCACCCGGTGACGAACAGAGACTTCGTGAGGTTGGTCACGGTCGGGGCCAGCTCGCGGCTACGACACCAGGTCATCCCGCGACATCGACCCAACGAAGGACAGCTCGTCGGCGATCGCGGCTGTCAACGAATCGCAACGTAACACAAGACGAGTACGCTGCCGAGCCTGCGACGGGATGCTCTACCCGAACCTGGGCTGCGGGCACCAGCGAGGTTGTAAGCAAGCCTGGGCCATCTGGGAATCAAAGGCGTCCTCGCGGCGTAGCTACTGAGTCACGCACCCGACCCTTCCCAACATGCGCCCCATTCACGACCCTCACGAGCCGACACGACTGACGTTGGAGCGCAGCGTCCTCGATGGGCCTGCCACGCTCGCTCCGGCGATGAGGCGAGCGGCCTCGGATCCGGCGCTCTGGCATGAGCTGCCGGCCGAGCTCCGGCCGCTGCTCGAGAAGATTTGGAGCACTGCCTATCGAGTGACCGACGAGGACGTCGCCGCCCTC
>DASTBI010000183.1 GCA_035712145.1 Candidatus Eisenbacteria bacterium
GGGCCATATCCAGAAGCGGCTGGCCGTCTGGCGCGAGCGGCATCCGGGCGTGGAGCAGCTCCGCATCGCCGTCATGGGCTGCGTGGTGAACGGGCCGGGCGAGAGCAAGCACGCGGACATCGGGATCTCGCTGCCGGGCACGGGCGAGGAGCCGAAAGCCCCGGTCTACGTGGACGGCAAGTTCCGGACCACGCTCAAGGGCGAGACGATCGCCGAGGATTTCGCGCGCATCCTGGACGACTACGTGGCGCGGCGGTTCGCCGCGACCGGGGACTGATTCCCGGCTACTTCAGCAGGATCACGCTCCGCTTCATCTCGGTACGGCCCACGCGGAGCCTCACGAAGTAGACCCCCGCAGTCAGATCCTGCGCGGCGAACATGGCGCTGTGGGCGCCCGCCGGCATCTGCGCGTCGATCAGGCTCCGCACGCGCTGACCCGCGACGTTGAACACCTGGAGCTGGACGCGGTCGGCGCGCGGCAGCGTGAAGCGGACGGCCGTCGCGAGGCGGAAGGGATTGGGCCCGGCCCCGCGGAACTCGATGCCACCGGCCAAATCGTCGGGGTGGACGGCGTCTTCGGCAATCTCAGCCTCCCCGCGCGCGATGCCTCTCGCGAACAAGCTGGGACGGTAGGCCGTCACGGCGTCGTGCATGAGGTCGATCTGGCCAGGGGTGAACTCGGTGGTGCAGGCGTCGTAGCCGTAGTCCATGTAGTTGTGGATCGGGTCGAGCTCGGGATCCGGACAGCTATTGCGACCCTCGGGGCATCCGAAGGCCGGCCCATCCTCGTATGCCGTGTCATCCACCAGATCGCCGGGCGCTTCGCATCCGTTCTGGAATGTGTGGAGCAGCCCAAGGTAGTGACCGACTTCGTGCACCAACGTGCGCCCGAGGCTGTAATAGAGGAATGGTCCGCCGGGGAGCGATCCGTAGTGCACCACGACACCGTTCAGGTAGTGGTCCTCTGGAATGCCGTACGGGAGATAGGCCCAGCCGAGCAGACGGTTGCCGAGTGCCGCGGTGTAGATGTTGAGCGTGTGCGCGGGATCGACGGCAAGCGTTTCCTTGGCGTGACGCTCCGCGCCCGAGGCAATGTTCATCCGAGCCCATCCGCCGTGATCGGTGCGATCGATCGACTGAAGCTCGAACGAAAAGCCCGTGCCTGCGTATGCGCGATTGAGCTCAGCAATCTGGGCGGTCACCTGCTCGTCGGAGACATTCCCGACCTTGCCCGAGGTGAGTACGTGGAACGCGACGCGAATCGTCCCACCGGCCTGGAGCTTCGTGAGCGGCTGCTCCTCGGCGAATCGGCGACGGATCTGCTGAACGCGCATGAGATCGCGCGCGCTGGGCGGTGGCGTGACACAGGTCCGCTCGACCGGCTCGAGGTCGGTCGGCAGTGGGACGCTGGTCGACCCCGACGCCGGGCCGGCCAGGCCGATCGCGAGCGCGAGGCAGGTCAGCGGGGCAGACGGCTTCAAGAAACCTCCTCAACGAGTTCCGAGACGCGGGCTATCTTCCCAGACGGGAAGGCCCGGTTCAATGCCCCGAAATCGTGGCCGGGCTGTGGCTTCCGAGGCTCTCGAGGACCTTGCGCGCCAGCTCGGTGAGCGACGGATCGCGGGCGCCCATCAACAGGACCACGTCCCCTGGGCGAGCCTGGGAGAGAATCTCGGCCGGGAGCCGCTGACGGTCGCTGAAGCGCGCGTTCACGCCGCGGCCCCGCAGCTCGTCCACGATCTCGGATGCCGAGAAGTCACGGCGCGCGGTGCCCCCGGCGTAGAAGATCTCGAGCATCCACAGGAGATCTTCCGAGCCGAGCGCCTCGCTGAACGCCTCGACCAGGTCCTGACGAAGGAATCGAGTCGGTCCGAAGCCGTGCGGCTGGTAGACCGCCAGCACTCTTCGGCCGCGAGCGCGAGCGGTGGCGATCGCTGCCTTCAGCTTGGCCGGGTTGTGGGCGAAATCATCGATGACTTCGATTCCGCGCGCCGTTCCCACCGTGTGGAATCGCCGCGCCACACCCGCGAACGAAGCGAGCGGCTCCACCATCGCACGCAGCTCGACCCCCAGGGTCCGGCACACGGCGATCGCCGCCAGAGCATTGGCGACGTTGTGCTGGCCGGGACAAGGCAGTGTGAACGCCACACGATCCACCGTGAAGCGGCTGCCCAGCGGCTCGAGCTCGACTCCTTCCCCGCGCACGGTGGCCCTGGGACCGAAGCCGAAGATCTCGCTGGCACCCTGCGCGAGCGCTTCCAGATTCGCGTCCTCCCCGGTGACGAAGCCTTCGACCGTCTGGCGGCGAAAGCGCTCGAAGAGCAGTGCGACCTCGCCGACTTCCTTGTGATCCTTTTGGAGATTCAGCACCGCGCCCACGGCGGGCCGGTAGTGCACCAGCGAGCCATCGCTCTCGTCGGCCTCGATCACGAGCAGCTCCGAGCCGGGATCGCTGAACGCGTTCCCGATCAGATCCTCGCGCTGGAGCTCGAGCAGCTCGCCGCCGGTGATCAACGAAGGACGCAGGCCGGCGCCGCGAAGGATTGCGAACGTCATGGCCACGACCGTGGACTTCCCGCTCGTGCCGGCGATGGCGGCGGTGCGGTACGTCGCGACGAAGTGCGCGAGCAGCTCCGAGCGATGGAGCGTGGGGACCCCGAGATCGCGGGCCACTGCGTAGTCGGGAACTTCCGACTCCACCGCGGTCGAGAGCACGAGCGCCGCGCAGTCGCCGCGCACGCCGCTGCCATCCTGGGGGTGGATCGCGATGCCGAGGTTCCGGAGCCGTCGCTCCAGGTCCGAGCGCTCGCCGCGATCGAAAGCCCGGTCGCTGCCGCTCACCCGGCCTCCGGCCATGACCTGGAACTGGGCCAGGGCGCTCATTCCGCTTCCGCCGATGCCGGCGAAGTGGAAGCGCTCGTGGCCGTGAGGATCCGGATAGATCGCGCGCCCCTCGTCACCGACGATCACCACCGGATCGCCGGCCTCCACATGATCGAACAGCCAGGCGATGTCGGGATTGGAGAGGCGGACGCACCCGTGCGACGCGGGGCTTCCGAGGCGATCCTCCTGGTTGGTCCCGTGAAGGTAGATGTAGCGCTCGAGCGAATCGTGGCCGGGGCCCTGGTTGATTCCGGGCTCGAGGCCTTCGAGCGTGAGAATGCGGGTCAGGATGAGATCGTCCTCCCGGGTCTCGCCGCCCCAGACTGCGCCGGTCGGCACCCGGCTCTCGAACACCGCGCCCAGCGGCGCGTCCGCGCCGATCTTGGCGTGGATGCGATGCCATCCGGGGGGCGTGCGAAGCGAGCCCGCTTCGCCTCCCACGCCGGCGGCCGCCGTCGAGACATGGAGCTCGGCCAGCATCGCGCCGTCCACGATCAGGTCGAGACGCTGCCGGGGAACGTCGACGAGCAGAAGCCGCGGAGGCAGCTCGCGGAATGGCGACGCGGCGCGTGACAGGGCCGCGCGGGCGCGGGCGATGGCACGATCGGCGTTCACGTCATCAGTCATCGGCGCAATGTGCCACACCCACGAGGAAAAACAACCGGACCGGCTCGCGTCCGGGTCACCACCTGAAGGATACCCATGAACTGCTTCGCGGTTGTCGAATGACGACGTAGGCATCGCCCTCCTGCGGGTGAAGGGGGCGGATTCACGTGCCGATCTTCGATGGGAGTAACCATCCCCGAGGAAACCCACGAGATCCGACCATGACCCACCTTTGCCAGTGAAAAGGGCTCTTTCCTCGGCTCAAAGTTCAAGGGTACGCGGAGCGCGGCGACCGCGGCTCAAGACAGTTGAGTCCCGCGGTCCGCAGGACTTGCGCGCTTCAGACTCGGGTATCGAAACCCGCGTCGCGGCGGCGATCGTTCTCGCCTTCCTTGGAGTCGCCGCCGTCGTCAACGGGCTTCTGCATTCGGTTCCCCTCTATGGAACCGAAACCGATCTGGTCGGCGAGTACATTCCCGCGGCTCTGGAGCTCCAATCGGGGGTAGTAAGCCCGGCCCATTTCACGACCAAAGGGCCTGGGTTGCCGATTCTGCTCGTTTTCCTCGGCCCGCTCGTTTCGGGCGACATGTTCGCTGCAGCCAAGCTGGTGAA
>DASTBI010000184.1 GCA_035712145.1 Candidatus Eisenbacteria bacterium
TCGCAGCCGGCGTGTGGCCAATGGGGACCGTGGTCTTCGCAGTCTGCAGGAATATCCAGATGGGAATAACGGTCAGGCACCTCGTTCGACCAGCCTCACCGGATCGCCGATCCGGACGATCCCGGAACGTTCGACATCGGCGTTGAGTGCAAGTTTCCCGTCGAATCGCTGGACGATGTCGCGGAGTACGCGGGGATCGACCTCGAGCGTGTCGGGATCGACGGTCGTCATGTGACAGCGTCCGCGCAGTGAGTCCAGCCGGACGATTGCGTCGCCGATATGAAGACGCGCGCCCGGCCAGTTCCGTTCAGCCAATCCGTCGACCCCTGCGATGACGATGTTCGGGCGAAGACGGCGAACATCACGTCCGAAAGCAGCAATCGCGCCGTCGGTGGCGACAAGAAGCGGGAGGATGTCGAAGCGATCCAGGCCATCCCACGCTTCCAGCCACGCATCGGCTCCTGCGGCGTTTTTTACGAGCGCAAGGGCTTCCGGGCTGTTCCACGGGTGACCGGCAATGCGTGGGCGGCCGTTGAAATCGAGGGTCCCGCGCAGGCCGAGGAGCCGATACTGACGGCGGGACGACCGCACGCCTTCAGGTCCACGCACCCGCACAATGCGATCGCCCGGAATCCCGTTTGGTCCCAGTACTGCCATTGAGAGCCGTTCTCCGGCCAGTGATTTCACCGGGTAGCGCCAGAGTTCTGCGATGCGCATCGCCCTTCAGATGCCGGAGAACTGCCGAACGTGACATGCGTTCACCCGTCACAAAAACGCGGTGGCGGCATCTCAAGGTGCGGGCGACATTTTCGAAAGGAGAGAAAAAATGCCTGAAAATAAAGAATCAAAGCAATCAAAGCATATTGCCTGCGCGTCGATTATGCCGGACTGTCCGTTCACCGCCAGCGCCGCGACCGAGGAAGAACTGATAAGGAAGGTGGCGGCGCACGCCGCAGTTGCCCATATGATTACGGAGGTCACGCCGGAGTTGGCGGTCAGGGTCAGGGCGGCGATTAAGGGTCAATAGGTGTCGTGAGCGCAAATGTATCCACGTCTGAACCGAGCGATGAGATGCTCGCCGCACAGGCCGCGGCAGGGGATGGCTCAGCCTTCGAAATGATTGTCGAACGGTTTCAGGCCCGCATCTTTCGTCTGGCGTGCCGGCTCACCAGCGAGACAGATGCGCCCGACGTGCTTCAGGAAACATTCCTCCAGGCTTACCGTCACTTGCCGTCATTTCGCGGCGAGTCGCAGTTCGGCACCTGGCTCTACCGCATTGCGACGAATGCCGCGCTGATGCATCGTCGTGCGAGTTCCCGACGGCCATCCGAGCCGCTCGACACATTCCTGCCTCGATTCGACGATCAGGGGAAACACGCGGCGACGCCCGCAGAACTGCAGGTCGCCGCACGCGCCGACGAACTGCTGGACCGACAGCTCCTGGCGGGCAAGGCTCGCGAAGTGCTCGCCCGGCTGCCCGAAATCTATCGGGATGCGTTCGTGCTGAAGGATCTCGAGGAGATGTCCACGGCTGATGTGGCCCGCACGCTCGACATCGAGCCGGCGGCGGTACGGCAACGTGTACACCGCGCGCGTTTGATGCTTCGCGGATATCTCAGCGATCTCGTGGGGGTGAAATCATGAAAGAGATCACCTGCCTGTCTGGCGTCGAACTGCTGATGGACTATCTGGAAGGTGTGCTGTCCTCGGACCTGCACGCTGAGCTCGAGGCACATGTTGCCGGATGTGCTCGCTGTGTCGCGTTCGTCGCGTCGTATCGCGCGACGCCGCGGATTCTGCGTGAGGCGACGGCCGTGAAGATTCCCGACCGCGTCGAGGTTTCGCTCAAAACTTTCGTTCAACGCCTGCTGCAGAAACGCTCGGAAAGCTAATGGCGGGTTCCGAGGGGATAACACGAGCTTCCCTGGGGTAATCCCTATTCCGGGGAATATCTGGCCGCTGCGCTACCGGCGCTGCGCCAACACTCCAAGTGCAATCGCGATCAGCGCGAGATTCTCGCATGCGTTCGATAGCGCTTCCGCACCGGCACCCATCACGGCGGGCTGGCGGATGACAATGAAGAACGCGGCGAGGATCAAGGCCAACATCGAATAAAAGAGCACGACTCCCGGGAGCATTGGATTTCGCATACTCCTTACTCAAGATCAACTGATTTGAACCACACACCCAATGCAATGGCGATCAATGCAAGATTCGACGATGCACGCGAGAATCCTTCTGCGCCAGTATTAATGATCATCATCGATTCTTTGCCGGAGATCACCAGGATCGTGGCCACGATAAACAACAACATCGACACCCAGATCATTGCGATAGCCAGATTTCTCATAATGGCCCCTCAGTTTACTTCTTTCGGTAATCAACATTATTTCGCAGCTTTCCACCGGCGTGCCGCGAACGGGAACGCCATTCCGACCCGACAACAATCAAAGGGATCTGTATGTCCGAGAAATTGCCGGTTTCTGAGCGGCCCAGATCGTAACAGCCCATATACGACATTCCCTGCCGCTCCGCCCGACTCTACTACCGGTACCCGCGCTTATCCCGACCATCGTCAGCCAGCGTCATGCGGATCTTGGGAGCATTCTCCGACACCACGTCTGGTGCGTCAAGATAGGCGTGGGGGATAGGCGTGGGGGGATCATATCGGCTGCGAAGGGCTGTTAGTGGCCCGGGAGGATCGCTTTAGAACGATCGTCCTCTGCATGTCGATCGAGAAGAATTTCGTAGGCTCGAACCAGTTCTCTCAACTTCTTCGTTGCCTCGTGACCGTGATAGACCGAGCGCGCCATTCGGTTCGCGCAGTCCGGTAAGCATCCCCACATCCACTTTGTCCCCCTCGACCCGTCGTCCAGCAGTTTGTTTGCGCCGCAGTGCAATCTCCTTGCATGCCGTTTCAGAAAAACCGCACAGAATACCCAAAGCTGACACCACGACCGATTTCCGGAGCCACATCCTTCACAAACGACACGTGGTTTCGATAGAGCCTGTCGCCGATGTTGAAAAAGTTTCCGGAGATCATGTGAATCGCATGTTGGCGAACAATCGAATACGACGCTTTCAAATTGAAAACGGCATAACCCGGCGTTCGCGTTTCGAATGTTGAGAGTTTGTCCTGGTCCTGGGTCATCTGGACTTCGGGTCTGATGCTGATACCGCCGCGCCTGAACTCGAACCCCGCGCGTCCGCGCAACGGCGGAATTCTCGGCAAAGCCACATCGGTTTCCTTGATTTTTGCATCAACATAATCCATGCCCAGGTTCAGCCAGAGGCTCGGATGGAGCGCCACGTCGAGAGCCAGTTCCGTTCCGACGAATCGCGAATCCGCTTGAGCGTAGTTGTAGACATTTAGATCGTCCTGCACTTCTCCTGTTGGATCCAGAAACACGAAGTCGCTGATGCTGTAATAGAAAAAGTTCGCTTCGCCGCGAATGCGTGAATTCCGATGCCGCACGGAAAGATCGATCCCGTTCGACCGTTCCCGCTCCAGGTTCTCATTACCGATCTCGAATGCCTGATTACCCGGATGTGGGCCATTGTTGTACAGCTCTTCCAAAGCGGGCGCACGATACGAGGTTGTAAAGTTTGCCACAAAGGCGCTGTCTTTCCAGAGGCCCACATGGACGCCCGCGCCACCGGATAATCCTGTAAAATCCCGGCCGGTGCCGGTGTCGGGACTGTAGCGGACGTGCTCGAGCCGGCCGCCCAGCTGAAAGCGCGCGTGCTCCGTCTGAATCTCTTCGAGGATAAAGCCGGCGAAACTGTTTTGGTCTGTGGGTGGCGTGAGCGCCTCTTCGCCGGTGGCTTCGTAACCTCGGGCTACGCCGGAGAAGCCGAAACTTCCTGACCACTTGCTTCCTTGTCTCTGGTCAAACGCGCCGCGCCACGTGAGTTGTTTGTTGCTCAGGGTCGTGGCTATGGTCTCATCCTCGATCTCAGAATGTTGCCAATCGGTATAACTCACGACAGCGCGAAACGCGGAGATGGCGCCGCCCATATCCTTCAGGCCGCCGACCATTCGCGCATTATAGCGGCGGAAATCGATCTCCGACTCCGATGCCGCAACGCCATACAGTCCGTCATCATAGCCGCCAGCGGCACTCAAGAATCCGCGCTCCATATCTCTGCCGACACCGAACTGGCCGTTGGCAACGCGGGTCTGCGTATTGGCCACCTCTCCTTCAGGAGAGTGATAAGCGCCGGCGCGCTGACCACCACCGCTGCCGAAGATGCGCCACTTGCCGGTTCCGAGATCGAATGAAACGCTGCCGCCGGCTTCGTCGTTGTTTGAGCCTCCAAAGCCGGAGGCAAAACCTTGCAGACCCTGATGTGGATGTTCGTGGATATCGGTTTCTGCTGAAATCGCGTTCACGACGCCACCGATGGCGTTGCTTCCGTACAGCAATGTAGCGGGCCCTTTTAGAACCTCAACGCGCTCGAGCGTCGACGTGTTCACCGGTTCCGCGTGGTCGCCGGACTGGAATCCGAGACCGCCTGCGGGCGCACCATCCTGCAGGACGAGGATGCGATCCCCATCGAACCCACGAACAACCGGACGCGACGAGCCCGGACCCGAGCTCCGCTTTGCGACGCCGGGCTGGCCATCCAGAGCTTCCCCGAGGGAGGTCGCCGGACTCTGCGCAAGTTCGAGCGCATCGAGTGACGTTACCGTCTGAAACGCATCGAGCGTCAGTTGCTCGCGACCGGATGCCGTGACGGTTACTTCGGAACGAACGCTCGCCAGCGCCAGGGTGAAATTCGCCGCGGCAGGAGTTCCCGCCTGAACGGTCACGGATTGCGAAGCGCCGTCCATTGCGGGCATCGTGACGATCACGTCGTAAGTGCCGGGCGGAACGTCGGTGAACTGGTAAGTGCCGTCTTCGCCGGTATCCGTTACTCTTCCCAACTGAACGATGCGGACCGCGGCGTTGTGCAACGCCGTGCCGTTCGACTTCAGACTGACAGAACCCGCAATGGTTCCTCCGCTTTGTGCGGCCGCAAACAATGGCAGTAAGAATAGAAGGACAACAGCAGACACCAGTCTGTCTGTCTTCATAAAGACCACCCTCCACGTGTGAAATCGTTTGGTGTTGAAGATGTGAATGAACTAGAGGGTTAAGATCCGCGGTGGAGCGCGGCCGGACTGGAGAAGAACAACCTCGGAATGCAGCGAGTCAGGCTGGATATCAACGCCCGCCCACTCGCGGGTTATTGGAGCGACGAGAACATTCCCGGACGGACTCTGGAGCGTTGGCATCTGCTGCACAGTGCAGAGTCCGCAATCCTGCCCTCGGGAATCCCGGTGCCAGTGAATGACAATGATCGTCAGACTGGCAACCAGAAGAAGAGCCAGGGCCGCTCTACCGTAGGTGCGCCAGTATTGGTTCATGGTGAGAGATGATAGTCCCAGGAAGAGTGGCACGCAACATCGGGGGAGATTACATCAGTTGTGACATGAGGGGCTGCGGCCCGATTCCTATCCGTCGGTCGACGCAATAGTTTGCTCTTTTGTCGAGAGTGCGTCGAACAACTTTCCGCTCCCGACCAGGTTGGCCCTCGGTTGGCGATGGCGGAGCAGGTCATAAATGCTGGGCGAGGCTCGGGGAGCGACCTGTATTGAGAGTTACAGTCCGATTTGCCGACAATGCGGCCAGTGGAATTGAATCCTACAGCAACTCTAATGATGAAGTTGACCGGGCCGCCGAGGAAGGCTGACCGAGGAGTTCGAGGGACGGTGGTGCGGAGTTCGCGGGTGGAACCCGGCTCTTCTCGAGACCGATCGGCGCATCGACGAGTTCCGAGCTGGACGCGATGGGGCTGCTCTGAGTCAGCGCGCGCGCCGGTAGTGCATGGCGACCGCGCCGCTGCGAAGCGGCTTCGCCGAGACCAGCTCGAGCCGTCGCGCGCTGGGCAGCCCGCTCTGGTATAGAGTCGGGCCGTGGCCGGCGATCCTGGGGTGGACGAGGAACTTGTACTCGTCGATCAGATCCAGCCGGTCCAACTCGGTCGCGAGCTTGCCGCTACCGAGGAGCACGCCGGCCGGGGTCGCGTCCTTGAGCTTCTGCACGCCCGTGCGCAGTTCGCTGGCGATGTGGTGGCTGTTGGTCCACGGGAAGTCCTTTCGCGTCGACGACACCACGTACTTCGGCTTGGCCTCCAGCTTGACCGCCCACTCGCGCATCGCCGGCGGCGCCTCCGCGTCGCCGCGGGCGACCGCCGGCCAGTAGCTCTCCATCATCTCGTAGGTGACGCGGCCCCACAGCATCGCCCCGCCCTCGTCCATGAGGCGGGTGAAGAAGGCGTGTGTCTCGTCGTCGGCGATTCCCTCCTGGTGGTCGATGCAGCCGTCCAGGGTGACGTTGATGCTGAAGGTCAAGAGTCCCATGGTGTCCTCCATTTGAGATACGCGACGAGACGCTCCGCCGTCGGGCTCCAACCGATCGCTGCGAGCTTCCGACCTCGAGGATCTTCGAGCGTCCCGCGCGTGCGAAAACCGCGGGTTTTCCGCGGGGTTGCTGTGGGAAAGAGTGACCGAAGTAGTGGTGGCCTAACCTCTCTCCGTTCGAGCGCCGTCGCCTGGCCTCGGGCGGTTGATGCCATCCGGGAGCAGCTGGCCCGTGACTGAGCTTCGACATCTGGGCCCACATTGCCTGGAGGCTGGCGGCGAGAGCAAAATGAACGCGTTATCGGAGGCTTTGGCCATGTATCCCGAAACTCGTGGCGGATACCTCGCCGTGGCAATGGTCCTTGCGACCATGTTCACTGGATGCGCCAAGTCTCCCACCCGCCCTTCAGCCACTGATATTCGATTTCTTCTGAACGTTCAGCCGCGAGCGGGAGGACTGAAGGAACCGATCTCGATAGTCATCCGCGCCGTCAACGCGGGCAACACACAGGTCTTGCGATGGGAAGGTTGTGGGTGCGGCGCGATTTACTTCGGAATAATGGGACCGGACGGCGCTCCGGTTGCGCTGTATCCGCGGTCGTCGTCGCCCCCGCCACTCTGCCCGTGCGGCCCCGTCCCGTTCGAACCAAATACCGAGGTCGAAGTGGGTGGACGCTTCACGGGAGTGCTCTACGATGGCGCCTCCCCATCGCAGGCCTATGCCGCGCCCCCCGGTACCTACACGGTCGTCGCGAGATTCATGTACCGAACGAGTATCGAGGGCGAGTCCATCCAACTCGACCGCACCGCCACATTCGTCTGGGACCCTTGAGAATTGCAGGACTGGCGTCCCTAACTGGATTCGGTTCGAACACCGTGGTGGCGTGGCTCCACGCGGTTGAGGCGTTCCGCGCGAGCCTGACGACGGCCTAGAGCGGTCGGCTACTGAATGTGCTACGGATTCGGCCTCTCTTCGCATCATGGACGTCGAGATGCTGGTCCGCTCGCGGAGTCTGTGGCTCGCGTGTCAGTTCCTTCATTAGCGCGTTGGCGACTCGTCCTCGCTTGTGAACGGTTTGGTGGGGGCGGTGAGCGCCAGCTGCTCGCGAAGGAGCTCGTAACTGAGCGCCTTGTGGGGATAGGCCGCCAGTACGGCGGAGGGGATGAGTCTCTCCGATAGATCGGACCACGTGTAACCGACGCCGGACTCGTTGCGGGGGCCGGTCAGACGCGCGATTTCGACGATCTCATCCTCCTTCAACGCGTCCCCGAGGGCGTTTGCCAGCAGCGCATGGCGCTGTGCCTCGGTGGGGCGCTCCAGGATGAAGAGGCCAGCCGCGCGACGACGAACGGCCGGATCGATCGCACCCAGCCGGTTCGTGCACATCACCGCGAGGACCCGGGCCTTGGCCGCGACGAGAGAGTCGAGGCCACGGATCAGCGCGTTCACTCCGGCGCGGTCCTCGTGATTCATGGCCTTGAGCGCACGGGACTGGGCCAGCGCGTCGGCTTCGTCGATGACCAGGATCACCGCTTGATGGATACGCGTTTCCTCGCGCACCACATCAAAGGCCTTGCCGATCCTGTCCGTCGCCTCCCCGGTCCCGCCGTGTCCGCGCGTGCGCAGCGACAGGCGCATCACCCGAATCGCTATCTTTTCGCTTCGCGCCATCGCGTCCGCGAACGTCTCTGCCAGCGTCGTCTTGCCGGTCCCAACGTCTCCAGCCAGGATGATGAGTGGCGTACGATGGCAGACGAGTTGCACCGCGGGCAGCACACGTCCGTGGAATTGCTCACTCCACTGCTCGAGGGGGCGCGGATTCACCAGCACTGTGGCCTGCTTGCGAAGCTGAGACAGAATGTCATCGAGACCGATCAGGCCGCCAAGGCGCCGCTGGGCCTGGGCGTCCGGAAGGTCAAGAACCTGATCAAACAGGCCGTCAAGCGGGTTCATGGCAAGGAGCCTCGATCCTGGTCAGCGCGCCGTCGCGTGAGATGAAAAGATGGATGTCTGTGACCGTCTCTGTCAGCACCTCGATGCCGGGGGGCAGGCCCGGGGCGGTCGGGCTTGGATAGTCTCGTTGGAGCGCTGCTCGTGTGCACGGCAGGGTCGCACGAGGCCGGCTCCGTCGCGCGGCGACGCCCCGGCTCGCTACAAGAGATCGGCCGCCGGCATCGAGGTCTTGAGTGATTGGCGGAGTCTTCCGGGCGGCATCCGCCTGGTTCGTACGACGTGCTCACTCCGCTCTCGACTAGTCTTGGAACGAACGAGGTACGGCACGTTGGCGCGGGAAAGGGGGCGTCCCCAACGGGAGTCGGTTCGAGCCCTGCGGTCGCCTGGCTCCTGGCCGTTGAGTCGTTGCACGGCGGCCTGAAAACCGCATAGATAACCGCTACTCGGTTAACTGGCTCCGGGGCCAGTTGGATGAAGAGCGGTGGTGGTTTCGGGCCTTCTTATCGTCCCGAAGGACGCGCCGGATAGGCGCGCCGCAGGTGCCGCCGTACCATCCTGCGCATGAGCACTTCCCGCCCGAGTCTGATACGCGCCATGGTGGCGGTATCCATGGTGCTCGGTGGGATCGCTGCGGACGCGATCACCGCACGTTGCGACGATGGCAGCGTCGAGACGGTGGGCGGAGCCGTGCGTTTGATGAAGACGCATTCAAGTATCCGCATGGTCTCCGAGACAGTGAAAGCCCGAATCAGGCCCGGCATCGTTGAGGTTGACTGCGAGTTTGTGATGAAAAACGAAGGCGCCATCGACACCGTGCTCATTGGGTTCCCGGACGGGGCCGTGGGGCCGTACATGGGCGGGGGCGAGGAGTACGAAATCGAGGGGTTCCGGAGCTGGGTGGATGGCGAAGAGGTCGTGTGTGAAAGGCTGCCCGACGCCGACGTCGTTCACTCTTTGGTCGGCTCGTGGTGGACGAAGCGCGTTGACTTTCCGGCGGGAGCAGTGCGGCGCATCCGAAATCACTATGCCGTGTCGCCATCCTGGCATCCAATGGCGCCTGAGGCCGAAGCGGATTCGATTGCGGGATACCGGTTCTTCCGGTACATCCTCTGGACCGGTGCCAGTTGGAAAGGGACGATCGGGTCGGCCAGCATTACGGCAATCCTAGAAGGAATCCCGATCGAGTGGGTCAACGGTACTGACCCGGAGGCCCGTCGAACCGGTCGCGTATTCCGGTGGACACTCCGGGATTTTGAACCGGGATACGCCGGAGCTCCGGAGAGCGTTGAGCTGGGATGGCGAGTTCCGGCGGAGAAGGATACAGAGGAGCCTGACGCTCGCAGGAAGTGAAATCTCGCAGACTGGCGTCCCCAACGATGCCGAGTTGGAACCAGATCGCGGAATGGTTGCAGCGCATGGATAACCTGCGCCACGCCGCAATCCCCGGTGTGGCCTAAGGGGCAACCCTCATCGGTGCGTTGATCGTCTAGACTCCCCCTTGGGATTGGAAGCATCCTTTCTGGGGAGTTTAGGTCTTCTACGCGGTCCTCGTCGCATTATTCCGCTCTTGCGCGAAGCACTCAGAGCGGTATGAATTGTCCAGGCCCACAGCACAGACCAGAGTTCACTTGCTATTCATCCAAGGAGGTCCGTGTGCTTCGCTTTTCCCCTCTCTTCGCGCGGGCCATCGCCGGCCTGATTTGTACCGTCGTCCTCGGCTGCTCTCCGTCCCGCTCGATCGCTCCTGAGGTTCGCGACACTCGCGATGTCGTCACAAGTGTGGTGACGGGCGCGGCCGCGACGTTTCTGGAGTCGATCCCACTTCCGGTCGACTTCGTGCCCGAAGGAATCGCCACCACCCCCGGCGGAATCTTCTATGTCGGCTCGCTCAAGACGGGCGACATCTATCGCGGCGATGTGCGAACCGGCGAGGGCGACATCCTGGTGGACGCCCTTCCGGGGCAAGTCTCGGTGGGGATGAAGGTGAGCCAGGGTCTGCTCTTCGTCGCAGGTGGTCCGACCGGGAAGGCCTTCGTGTACGACGCTCGCACGGGAGATTTCATCCGTGAGGTTCAGTTCGGGACGCCGGGCTCGACGCTGCTGAACGACGTGATCGTCACCCGTGACGCGGCGTACTTCACGGACAGTTTCCAGCCCGTGCTGTACAGGATTCCGATCGGGCCCGGCGGCGAACTCGGCACCGGTAGCACTCTCGCGATCACGGGGCCCGCGGCGACCGTCATCGCGGGCGCGCCGAACCTCAACGGAATCGAGGCGACCCACAATCGGTTGATCGTGAATCACACGGCCCTCGGCGCTCTCTTCACCGTGGATCCGGTGACCGGCGCCAGCGCGCCCATCGAGGTAGAGGGCCTCGCGCCCAACGTCATGGACGGTATGCTGCTCGAAGGGCGGTCGCTCTGGATCGTCGAGAATTTCGCCAATCGGGTCATCCGCGTGACCCTGAGTCCAGGGTTTTCGAGCGGCGAGATCACGGCGACGATCACGTCCCCGCTGTTCCGAGTGCCCACGACGGTGGGGAAGGTGGGTGGGAGACTGGCGCTCGTCAACGCGCGGTTCGACCTGGGCCTGCCGCCGCCCTTCGGTCCCGGCCAGCCGCCAGGAACGGAGTATGACGTGGTGATCGTCTCGAGTCGGTAAGGTCTGCCGGCGCCAGTCGCGCCTGATCACCTCAAAAGGAGCACTTTCCTCAGAGCTCGGCTTCGATCAAGCCGGGAGCCGATGTTCGCATCTCGAGTGTGGCGTCCCCAACGAGATTCGAACTCGTGTCGCCGCCGTGAAAGGGCGGTGTCCTAGGCCTCTAGACGATGGGGACGCCGAAGAGCGGTCGGTGAACCTAGTGGCGGCGACGGCTTCGCGTCAAAGAGGAAAACTGCCGGACTACTGCGGCAGCGGACGAAGCCAGATGAGAACCGCCAGCACCAATGCCGCGGCGGCGAAGAAAAGCGCCGCCATCAGCCACGGACCCGAAGGCGCGCGATGGCGGGGAGGAACTACGGGAAGGGGAATCGGCTCCGACCCCGGAACGGGATCCTCGGTCATCGCCTCCGAAACGATCGACGCCCGCTTGGTATCGAATTCTTCTGCGACGCGACGCTGCAGGAAGTCGACCGCGTTGGGCTGTCTTTCCTGTGGCGGCGATTGCGGCACGAGCTCCTCGATTCCCGACTCCGGCCGCAACATCTCCTGCGTCTGGTCCATGTCGGCGGGCCGGTACATCTCCTGAGTCTGATCGGTATCGCCGGCGCCCCAATCCGGCTCGTTCGCGACGCGTTCGTTCGCGTGCTCCATCGAGCCGCGCCGGTCGAGGAACGTCGGAAACGGCTCCACCGGGCGCGGGTATTCGGCCGTCGGTTGCTCGTCGAAGGGAACCTCGTCGGGCATGGGCTCGACGGCGTCCTCGGGCAGGGGTTCAGCCGACGCGTCGGACTCGAGCGGCTCGTCCTCGCCTCTGCTGCGAGTGATCGCAGCGTCGATCCACGAAGGCAGGACGATGTCGTCGTCGCGCTCGCGTTCCGATCCGGTTCCTTGGCTCATTTCTCCGCCGGCAGCAGCTCTCCGATCGAGAAGAGCGACGAAAAAGGATAGCCGCGCTGCTGGAAGATCTGCGTGGCGCCCTGCTCGCGATCGACCACAGCCAGAATGCGCACCACGTCGGCTTTGTACGACTCGGCCGCCTCGGCCGCGATCAACGAGCTCTCACCACTCGTGATCACGTCGTCGAGAATGATGACTCGCTTGTGTCCCGCGAGGTTGCCTTCGACCTGGCCGCGCAGGCCGTGATCCTTGCTGGTCCTGCGCACCAGGAATCCCTCGAGCGGCCGGCCTTTCTCGGCCGCGTGGAGCATGAGGCCGCTGACGAGCGGATCCGCGCCCAGCGTGAGACCGCCGACCGCGGTGACGTCTTCGTTCTGGATCAGCTCGTAGAAGAGCTGAGAAATGAGCCTCAAGCCTTGCGGATGGAGGCTCGTCTTGCGGACATCGATGTAGTAGTTGGAAGTGGCGCCCGAGCTGAGCACGAACTCGCCGAAACGCATGGAGCGATCGAGGAGCATCTGCCGGAGCTGGTCGCGCTGTGCCTGGTCCATATTCCCTCGGAGGTGATGTGTTGCGCGAGAAGCGTCAACGAGCGTCGCGAGTCTGCTACCCGTGGAAGGTCGAGTCAAGCCACGCGGGCACTTGACCTGCCGCGAAACCGCTCCCTAAACTCGTCGCCACGACCGGACTCCCTGAACGCCGGGGAAGCCGGTCGTTTTGCCTCTCTCATGCGCCTCCACGCCCTCGTTCTCTCGTTGCTTCTGGTCCCTGCCGGCCCGGCAGCGGCCGCTCGTAAGCCACTCCAATTTCCGGTTCGAGCTCACGGAGCCCATGTCGCGGCTCCGGCCTATGCCGGAGAAGTCGTCGAGATCCAGCTCGCGCCTGCGGAAGCGCGCGCCGCCTGGCTTCACGATCGATCGCCCGCCATTCGCAGCCGCATCGGCGTGCCCGCGCTCGATCGAGCGGCCTTGGAGCTCGGCGGCGTGCGGTTCTCTCCTTTGTTCCATGGAGAACGCCCGCCGGCCGCCGATTCGCCGGGCCCCGACCTCACCGCCTTTTATATCGGCCACCTTCCTCCCGGGCTGGACCTGGAACGCGTGCTCGACCGCCTGAGCGGTCTGCCGGGGGTGGTCCGGGCCGAGCCGGTCGCCATCATGCCCCTTTCGGCGCCGAAGGCCGTGCCCAACGACTCGCTATGGTCCAACTCCTCCTGGTTTTACCAGCAGCCATCGCGCCGGGACATTCACGCGCCGGAGGCCTGGGACCTGACCACGGGGGACACCTCGGTCGTGGTCGGCATCCTCGATACCGGGGTGCTGGCCTACCACCCCGATCTCGGCGGAAGCGTGGAGGGACTGCCCGGGCAGATCTACACCAACTGGGTCGAGGCGGCGGGAGTGGCCGGAGTCGACGACGATGCCAACGGCAAGATCGACGACGTGCACGGCTGGGACTTCGTGAACCTCGCATCGCCCAGCGTCGTCGCGGGTGAGGACTGGCGGGACGAGGACAACGACCCGAGCGACTTCGTGGCGCATGGCACCGCCGTCGCGGGGGTGGTCGGAGCGCTCACCAACAATTCGATCGGCATCACCGGCACGAGCTGGAACGTCCGCATCATGCCGCTGCGCATTGGCTGGGCTTACTCCGGCTCGACGTTGGGTAACGGAGAAGTCCGCATGGATTTCGTCGCCGCCGCCATCCACTACGCCGCGCGCATGAAGGTCGACGTCATCAATTGCTCCTTCGGCAGCCTCAACGATGCCGGACTCGACGCCGCGATCGACGCCGCCACCGCCGCCGGAGTCACGATCGTGACCTCCGCGGGAAACAACGGCCAGTCGAACTACATCGCGACCCGCCGCGAGGTGATCTCGGTGGCGTCCGTCAGCCCGGGCGATGCGCTGTCCGGGTTCTCGAATCGCGGTCCTCAGGTCGACCTGGCCGCGCCGGGGCAGGCGATCGCGACCACCTGGCTCGCTCCTCGTCCTTCGACGGTCGACAGCATTGCCCAGCGTCAGGGCTCCTATGCCACGCCGAGTGGCACTTCCTTCTCGGCTCCGCTGGTGGCCGGCGCCGCGGCCTTGCTCCAGGCGCGGCAGATTCAAACCGGCCAGCCACGGCTGGATCCGCTGAGCGTCCTGCTGCGCCTGTTCGACACCGCGGACGACATCCGCACGGAGAACCCTGGACTCGACGGCCTCTACGGCGCCGGCCGCCTCAACGCCGCGCGCGCGCTGAACGAGACCTGGGTTTCTCGAGCCCTGCCGCTGAGCGGCAAGGTGGTGGGAGCGGCCGCAGTCTTCCGCACCGCGAGCGGCGAGCCGCGTGTGGTGGTGGCCTGTGACGACCGCTCCTTGCTCCTGCTCGACGGCGCCTCGCTCGACACGCTATGGAAGGTGACGCTGCCGTTCGCGCCGGTGGCGAGCCCGGCGGTGGGACCCATCGGACAGGGGATGGGCATCTTCGTCGGGCTGACCACGGGACGGGTCGCAGGCTACCGCGATGACGGCTCACCGCTCCCTCAGTGGCCCAAGTTCGCGGCAAGTACCTCCATGCGTGGAGGCACGGTGGTGTGGGACCTGGATGGCGATGGTCCGCCCGAGGTTCTGGCCGGCTCCGACGATGGACGCGTATGGGCCTGGCACGTCAATGGCGACCCGGTGACGGGATTCCCGGTTCAAGTCTCGAGCAACCCGGGCGGAACCCGGCCACTCGCCGTCTCGCATGATCTGCAGCCCCGCATCGCGGCCGCGACCGAGGATGGAACGGTCAGCGTGATCGACGCCCAGGGGAACGTGGTGGTCGGACCTCTGAACTATCCCGGAATCCCTTCTCCACCCGTGTTCGCGAACGTGGCGGGCGCTCCGGCGGTGGTGTTCGCCGAAGACGACAACCTCCACGCGCTCGGTTACGACGGCAACGAGCGTCCGGGATTCCCGGTGACGCTGGCCGCGCCGCTGCCGAATCGCGGCGAGGTGGCGGTGGGCGACGTCGACATGAACGGAGTGGACGACCTCGTCATCGCTGGATCCGCCCCGTTCACGGTGGAAGTGCGCGATTCGACCGGAGCCAGTCTCAGCAGTCTCGGCTGGCCGGCCAGCCTTCCTTCCGCTCCGATGGGCTCGGTCGTGCTCGGGCACCTCACCGGAGGAGGCGCGCCGGAGCTGATGGTGCCGCTCGGCAGCGGCGTGATCGGACTCTCCAGCTCCGCGGCTCGCTTGTGGGGCTTTCCGAAACCGGGTACGGGCGGGACCTTTCCGACGCTGATCGACCTCGATGACGACGGAACCACCGAGGTCCTCGCCGGCAGCGCCATCGATCGCCTGCTGTTCAGCTACGACGCCGGCGCAGGGAGCGCGTCGAGCGCGGCCCAGCCGTGGCCGACCTACCGCGGAGACTTCCAGCGCACCGGCTCGGCGCGCGATCGGCTCGGCGTTCCGATCGTGGATCTGGTCGCTCCCGGCGCGGTCACCGATCTCACCGCCACCATCGTCGGCTCCAACACCGTGCGTCTGCGGTGGACCGCGAGCGGAGACGATGGCGCGGCGGGCCGGGCGCGAGGCTACGACATCCGCCGATCGACGGCGCCGCTCACCGAGGCCGCCTTCGCGACGGCGAGCCACGCGCCCTCGACGCGCCCATCGGCTCCAGGCGCGCGCGACAGCGTCGACGTCGTGGGCTTGCCGGAGGGATTCACCTACTACTTCGCGCTTCGTGTGGTGGACGACGGTGGAAACGCCGGCGCGATGTCGAACGTGGATTCCGTGTCGCTGCAGATCGTCTCTCCGGCGGCGGTCACGGATCTGAGGATCACCGCAGTCACCGACACCTCGGTGACGATGGCGTGGACGGCGACCGGGGCCAGCGGGAGCGTGGGGCGCCCCGATCTCTACGTCGTGCGTGCCTCGACCGCTCCGATCGACGACAGCAACTTCAACCAGGCAGCCTACAGCCGGAACGTTCCACCCACCGTCGACGCCGGCGGGACCGAGACCTACTTCTTTCGCTTCCTGACACCGGCGACGCGGTACTGGTTCGCGTTGAAGGCCTACAACGATTCGGCGTTCCCCTCCCTGATCTCGAACGTGGTCGATGCTCAGACCCATCCGGGCGGACCGGTTCGAACGTCGGGGATCGCGCTGGCGCCGGGGAGCAACCCGAGCCGCGTGCCCGCCTCGCTCTACTGGCAATCGAGCCCTGGAGCCACGGGTGCTTCGGAGATCCGGATCTTCGATCTGACCGGCCGCCGTATCCGCACGCTCGAGCTCGGATCGGCCGTGGGGGGCAAGGCGCAGTGGGACGGAAACGACGAGGACGGACGCCGCGTGCCGGCAGGCCTCTACCTGATGAGGCTCATCAGCGGCTCTCAACGTGTGCAGTCGAGGATAGTCCTGCTACCCTGAGCCCGCTCTCCGGTTACCCATTCGACCGAACGGAGGCGAAGGAGCGCTCCCGATGAGCCAAGGACCGGGCCGCATGATCTCCCTGTTGCTGATGGCGCTGCTCGCCAGCGCGGCGACGCCGGCCAAGCCTCCCGCGAAGTCCTCATCGACTCCGAAGCCTTCTGCGCCGGCGGCCAAGCCATTCGACGCGCCGCTCGGCAAATCGCCGCTCACGCCGCCGCTGGCCGTCACGGGCGGATTCGGCGAGTACAGGCAGGGCCACTTCCACGCCGGCTTCGACTTCGGCACCGGAAAGAAGGTGGGGCAGCCGGTGTTCGCCCCGCTCGCCGGGCATGTCGAGCGCATCCGCGCCTCGGGCGTCGGCTACGGCCGATCGATCTATCTCCGCACGACGGACGGGCGGCTGCTGCAATTCGGCCACCTCGATGCCTTCGCCGAGCCGATGGCTTCCTACATGCGAGCCGTCCAGGACTCCGCCGGCGTGTACGAGCAGGACCTGTGGCCGGAGGCGTCGCGCTTCCCCATCAAGCTCGGCCAGCGCATCGCCTGGACCGGCGAGAGCGGCGCCGGCGGTCCGCACATGCACTTCGAGATCCGTCGCGGCGACATGGCCTATCACCCCCAACTCGCGGGGCTCACGGTGAAGGACGAGCGCGCGCCGAGCATCGCGAGCATCACGCTGGAGCCGCTCGACGACACGTCCTTCGTCGAGCGCTCGGCCGGACCGGTGACGCGCGCGCTGGGCGCCAAGCCCGAGACCCTGCGGGTGATCGGGCGCGTGCGCGCGCTCGTCGCTGCGCGCGACGGCGTGTGGAGCGGGGTGGATCGCATGGTGCCATGGGTCACTCGGATGGCGTGGGGCGATCAGTGGATCGAGTGCCGGATGGACTCGATCTCGTGGGCTACCGACATGAGCGAAGGGGACTACGTCTACGACGCCGGACGGGTGACCGGTGACAAGGGCATCGTGCTGTGGGCGTCGCGCGGTTTTCGTCCGCGGTTCATTCGCTCGTCCGCGCCGAACGCCGAGGAGGCGGGCACCATCCGGGTGCGACCGGGGGACGCACCGCTGACGGTGAAGCTGGAGGTGCGGGACGTCGCCGGGCACATGGCGCGGAGGACGGTGGTGATCCGGCCCGGACCATCGGACCCGGACACGCTCGATCCTTACCAGATCCTCAAGGGAGGAGTGGGCGCGGGTTATCGATTCGCCGCGCTGCCCTATGGATACTTCCGCGTGACCTCCCCAGGGCGTTCCGGAGGGACCGCGGTCCTCGCTCCCAAGTGGAAGACTCGATTCGCGGGAAGGCCGTCCGCCATTGGTCTGGCCAGCGAAGGGTTGTCCGTGATCGACGGGGACTCGTATTCCAGCACTCAGGGTGCCCGCGTCATGGTGACGCTGCCGCATTCGGCTCGCTTCGATTCGTCTTCGTATCTCCTGCAGACAGGCCCCGCCAGCCTCGCTCTGCCGCCCGCGAGCGCCGAGCTCGCGCACGGCACCCTGCTGGCGGTGCTGTGGCCACGCACACCCCTGAAGGGCCGCGCGCAGCTCACGCTCCCGGCCTCGGGCAAGCCACACTCCGGGGTCTACCGGCACGACGGCGACGAGTGGACGTGGGTGGGGGACGACAAGAAGGGGAGTGTCTACGATCTCGCCTCGAGCAGTCTCGGCTGGTTCGCCGAGTTCCAGGACACGCTCGGTCCCCGCGTCACCCTGCGCGCGCCGCGCCGCACCGCCACGACGGGCCCCTACAGCCGCTGGGCGGTCGAGGCCGGCATCGTGGAGAAGGGCAGCGGCATGAACGGGCGCGCGAGCTACATGGTGGTGGACGGAAAGCGCGTCGCTGCGGAGTGGGATCCCGAAGCCGACGTGCTCCGCTGGCGGCCGCTCCAGAAACCGGCGGCAGGCACTCACAAGTACGACGTCATCGCCGAGGATCGCGCCGGCAATGCCACCGTCCGCTCAGGAACCTTTGTGCTAGATTAGGCCGCGAGTCGCCGCCGCGTGGCGCGCGACACCCGCCGCTCGCCTCGCGCAGGACGCGCCATGCAACATTCCGACTTCGTACACCTCCACAACCACAGCGATTACTCGCTGCTCGACGGCGCCGATCCCATCTCGCGCATGGTCGAGCGCGCCGCCGAGCTCAAGATGCCGGCCCTGGCGCTCACCGATCATGGCGCGCTCTTCGGCGCGGTCGAGTTCTACCAGGAGGCGCGCAAGGCCGGGGTCAAGCCCATCGTCGGGATGGAGGCCTACGTCACCCGCGGCAAGCGTCAGGACCGCATCAAGGACACGGCGCATCACCTGGTGCTGCTCGCCAAGGACGAGGCCGGGTTCCACAACTTGATGAAGCTCTCGTCCCTCGCCTATCTCGAGGGTTTCTACTACAAGCCGCGGGTCGATCACGAGATTCTCGCCCGTTACGCCGAAGGCCTGATCGCCCTGTCGGCGTGCCCCAAAGGCGAGATCGCCACCGACCTGCTCGAGAACAACGAGGAGCGCGCCTACCAGACCGCGATGATCTATCGCGACATGTTCGGCGCCGACAACTACTTCCTCGAGATCCAGAACCACGGGCTCGAGATCGAAGCCAAGATCCGCGCCCGCATGGTCGCGCTGGCGCAGCGCACCGGTCTGCCGCTGGTGGCGACCAACGACTGCCATTACCTCCGGCACCAGGATGCCGGAGCTCACGATGTGCTCCTCTGCATCCAGACGGGCAAGAACGTCGACGACCCCAACCGGATGCGCTACGAGACCGACCAGGTCTTCTTCAAGTCGGCCAGCGAGATGAAAGCGGTGTTCGGCGACTTTCCCGAGGCGCTGCGCAACACGCTGGCGGTGGCGGAGCGCTGCAACCTCCAGCTCCAGTTCGGCAAGCCGCTGCTGCCGGCCTTTCCGCTGCCGCCTGGCGCGGAGAGCGCCGAGGCCCACCTGCGCGAGCTGACGTGGTCGGCCGTGAAGGAGCGTTACGCCGACGTCACCGAGACCATTCGCCATCGCGTCGAGTACGAGCTGGACGTCATCTGCCGCATGGGCTTTGCCTCGTACTTCCTGATCGTCCGCGACTTCATCCACTACGCGCGCAAGAAGGGCATCGGCGTTGGCCCGGGGCGCGGCTCGGTGGCGGGCTCGCTGGTGGCCTATGTGCTCAAGATCACCGACATCGATCCGCTGCGGCACGGGCTCATCTTCGAGCGCTTCCTCAATCCCGAGCGCGTGACGATGCCCGACATCGACATCGACTTCGACGACTTGCGGCGCGGCGAAGTGATCGAATACGTGAAGGAGAAGTACGGCGAGGACAACGTCACCCAGATCATCACCTTCGGCACGATGGGCGCGAAGGGCGTGGTGCGGGACGTGGGTCGCGCTCTCGGGCTGTCGTTCTCCGACACCGACAAGATCGCCAAGCTCGTCCCCGATGGCCTGGGCATGACGCTCGAGCGCGCGCTCGAGCTGTCACCGGACTTGAAGGAGCTGCCCCGCCGCGGCCCGCAGTTCGCGCGGCTGTTGCGCGACGCGCGGGTGCTCGAGGGGCTGGCGCGACACGCCTCCACGCATGCGGCGGGAGTGCTGATCACGCCCGGCCCGCTGCTCGATTACGTCCCGCTCTACCGGCAAAAGGACGACTCGGTCACCACCCAGTGGGACATGAAGTCGGTGGAGAAGGCCGGGCTCCTCAAGATGGACTTCCTCGGACTGCGAACGTTGTCGGTGCTCGACGAGTCGGTGCGGCTGGTCAAGGAGCACCACGGCGTCTCGGTCGACCTCGAAACGCTGACGCTGGACAATCCTGCCGCGTACAAGATCTTCCAGGACGCCGAGACGGTGGCGATCTTCCAGTTCGAGTCGAGCGGAATGCGCGACTACCTGCGCAAGCTGAAGCCCACGGTATTCGAGGACCTGGTGGCGATGAACGCGCTCTACCGCCCGGGTCCGATGGAGAACATCCCGTACTTCATCGACTGCAAGCACGGACGCCAGGTGGTGCGTTACGAGCACTCCGATCTCGAGCCCATCCTGAAGGATACCTACGGCGTGTTCGTGTATCAGGAACAGGTGATGCAAGCGGCCAATGCGCTGGCCGGCTTCTCCATGGCGCAAGCCGATGAGCTGCGCCGCGCGATGGGAAAGAAGATCGCGGCGGAGATGGAGGGCAAGCGAAACCAGTTCATCGAAGGCGCGAAGCGCAAGAAGCTGACTCCCGCGAAGGCCGAGAAGATCTTCGCCACCATGGAAAAGTTCGCGGGCTACGGCTTCAATAAGTGCGTGGCGGGCGAGACGCGGGTCATGAACGCATGCACCGGCGAGATGACGACAGTGGCCGATCTCTACAGAAGGAGACGGCCGTTCTCGATCCACGCCCTGGGTGAAGACTGGAGGCTGAGAAGCCGCGAAGTCACAGACGTCGTGGCGCAGGGATCCCACCCAGTCTTCAAGCTCACGACGGCGCGAGGGCGGACCATCGTCGCCACCGGAAACCACCCGTTCAGAGTGCTCGAAGGCTGGAAGAATCTCGAGGATCTACAGGCCGGCGATCGAATCGCCGCGCCCAGACGGCTCGGGGTCGAGTCCAATCGGGGCTGGCCTCGCCATGAAATCGTGACGCTCGCTGGGTTGATCGCCGAAGGCAATACCTGCCATCCGACGTGTCTCTACTTCTACAACAACGACAAGACCGCCATCGATGATTTCGTCGAAGCGGTCCAGCGCTTCCCGCACTCGACCGCCAGGGTCTATCAGCGCGGACCGAGGTACGAGGTCTGCGTGAGCACTGGTCGGAATGCTCGTTTCAAGAAAGGCGATAAGCCCTGGAATGCTTCCGAATGGATCGACGGGAACCTGGCGCGTGATGCAGAAGTCCTCCCGAGGAGATCAGGCGCTTACTCGTGGGCGGAAGGCCTCGGCATTCTTGGGCTCAAAGCTACCGAGAAGCATTTCCCCGCCGGAGTCTTCACGCTTCCCGACCAGGATCTCGAGCTCTTCCTCGGGCGGCTGTGGTCAGGTGACGGCTTCGTCGCGAATGCCACGGGTCGAGTTCCCTACTACGCCACTTCTTCACCAAGGCTGGCCCGTGACGTTCAGCTCGCGCTGCTTCGCCTCGGAATGCCGAGCCGGTTCAAGCACAAGTGGTTCAAGTACCGCTCGCGAGTACGGCCGGGCTACACCGTCCATCTCCTGGGTGAAGGGACGGCTGGGACGTTCCTCGAGAGGATCGGACCCCATCTCATTGGACGGGACTCGGCGCGCGACTTCCTCCGCACTCATTTGGAGAAGACTCGACGCGGCCTGACGAGCGTGGACACGGTGCCACCATCAGTTCGGAGATGGGTGGATGAGAAGCGTCGCGAGCGCGGGCTGACGTGGAAGCAGCTCGAACAAGGTTCCGGTGTCTCGATGAAGGAGTTCTGCGGGAATGGCTCCTTCGCCAAGCGGGGTTTTCGCCGCTCGACACTCCGCCGACTGGGCACATTCCTGTGTTCGGAGCGCCTGCAGGAGATCGGGGCCTCGGACGTCTTCTGGGACGAAGTCGAGTCCCTCGAACCTCGCGGAATCCAGGAAACCTACGACCTCACCGTCGAACACGATCACAACTTCGTCGCCAACGGACTCATCGTCCACAACTCGCACAGCGCGGCCTACGCGCTGCTCGCGTATCAATGCGCGTACTTCAAGGCCAACTATCCCGCCGAGTTCATGGCTGCCACACTCACCAGTGAAATGAACGACAGCGCGCGCATCGTGACGCTGATCGACGAGGTGCGCCGGATCGGGCTCGACATCCTGCCGCCCGACGTCAACCGCTCGCAGTGGAAATTCACGCTCGAGGATGGGCGCATCCGTTACGGACTCGGAGCCGTGCGCAACGTTGGACAGGCCGCCGCCGAGAGTCTGGTCGAGGCGCGTGCCGGCGCTCCGTTCGAGAGCTTGTTCGACCTGGCCAACCGGCTCGACAACCGGGCGATGAACCGGAGAGTCCTCGAGAGCCTGGTCGCCGCGGGCGCGTGCGACACGCTCGGCGGCGAACGCGGCCAGCTCTTCGCCTTCGTCGACACCGTGCTCGAGCGCGCCAGCGCGCTCCAGCGCGACCGCCTGAGTGGGCAGTCGTCGCTGTTCGGCGAGGACAGTGGCGTGGAGTCCGTGGCCGTCGTCGAGCCGCCGCTGCCCGAGGTGCCGGCGTGGACGATGCGCGAGCGCAGCCAGCGGGAGAAGGAGGTTCTCGGGTTCTTCTTCTCCGAGCACCCGCTCGAGCCCTTGCAGGAAGCGCTGTCGAAGATCGCGACGACCACGGTCGCCGACCTCGTGAACCTGGAAGAGGGCGCCGAGGTGCGGGTGGGCGCGCTCATCAGCGAGGTCAAACGGCTCATGACCCGGGCCGGCAAGCCGATGGCGATCGTGACGCTCGAAGATCTCAGCGGACGCGTCGAGTGCACGGTGTTCCCCGAGACCTACGAGCAGTCCAAGACCTCGCTGGTGGTGGATCACATCGTAGTGGCCACGGGAAGAGTCGAGGTGCGCGAGGAGCGGCACCGCCTCCTGCTGTCGGAGATCCGTGAGTACGAGGAGGCGCAGCGCACGTACCGCCGATGCCTCCATGTCGAGCTCAAGGCCGAGCAGCTCTCGGAGGAATGCCTGGTGAACATCGACCAGGTCCTGTCGTCGTTTCCGGGGGATGCGGAGGTGTACCTTCACATCGTGAGTCCGGACCATTCGCGTGTGGCCATGCGCTCCAAGCGTTATCGTGTGTCGGAGCACGACGGCCTGATCGGGAGCCTCAAGGAGCGATATCCGGCGTTGCGCGCGCGATGGGGGAAGGCGGTGCCATGACCACCTGGCTCGACTTCGAGAAGCCGGTGCTCGAGCTGGAGCAGAAGATCCAGGAGCTGCGCGATCATGCGGCGGCTCGAGGACTCGACGCCCGCGGCGAGCTGGAAGATCTCGAGCGGAAAGCCGACGAGCTACGGCGCCAGGTCTATTCGAGTCTGACGCCCATTCAGCGTGTGCAGCTCGCGCGCCACCCCAAGCGGCCTTACGCGCTCGATTACATCGAGCGCATCCTCACCGAGTGGACCGAGCTCCATGGCGACCGCCACTTCGCCGACGATCCGGCGATCCTCGGTGGCCTCGCCTTCCTCGACACGTCCCCGGTCATGGTGATCGGGCAGCAGAAGGGTCGCGACACCAAGGAGAACCTCCTTCGGCGCTTCGGCATGCCCAACCCCGAGGGCTATCGCAAGGCGCTCCGCCTCATGCAGACCGCGGAGCGCTTCCACGTGCCGATCGTGACGCTGGTGGATACGCCGGGGGCGTACCCGGGACTCGGCGCCGAGGAGCGCGGGCAGGCGGAGGCCATCGCGGTCAATCTGCGCGAGATGGCGCGCCTCGAAACTCCGATCGTGACCGCGGTGATCGGCGAGGGTGGCTCGGGCGGGGCGCTGGCGATTGCGGTCGCCGACGTGGTGGTCATGTTCGAGAACTCCGTGTACTCGGTCATCTCTCCCGAAGGCTGCGCCTCGATTCTCTGGCGAGATGGCAAGAAGAGCGCGCTGGCGGCCGACGCCCTCAAGCTGACCGCCGAGGACCTGGTCCGGCTCCAGGTGGTGGACGGCGTGATGGCCGAGCCGCTCGGAGGCGCGCACAGGGATCCTGAGGCGGCGGCGCGGACCCTGGCGGAAACGCTTCGTGGGCACCTTTCGGGCCTCCGCGGGGTATCCGGGAAGGAGCTGGTCGAACGCCGGCTCCGGAAGTACCGCGCCATGGGAGTCTTCCACGAACCGGTTTGACCCTCTCGAAAACCGGTTGCTAGACTTCCTGCCCGCCTTTCGAAAGGAGTCGCGACTCGGTCCTTGTGACGCGTTACCGCTGAACGATTCGTGCGCTCTCGAGCGGAGGAACGCATGCCGTTGAGTCCCGATCTCCTCAGTATCCTGGTCTGTCCAGCCTGCAAAGGCGACCTCGAATACGATGCCGCGGCGCAGACGCTGACCTGTTCGCGCTGCCGGCTTCGCTACAAGGTGGTGGACGACATCCCGGTGATGCTGGTCGACAAGGCCGAGAAGTTCTGAGCTCACCCATTTGACCCCTCGCTTCACCGCCATCCTCTCGCTGGTTCGGCGCGCCCTGTTCGGGGCATGCCTGCTGGGCTCGGCGTGGCCGGACACGGCCATGGCTCTCGAGGATGTGACGCTGCTGCAGGCGGGCGCCGGGGTGGTGCGCTTCACCGTCGACGTCGGCAAGCCGGTCCTCGACGCGGCGCCCGGCGGATCTCAGCAAGTCAGCGTGCCCGGATTCGATATGGACGGGCGTCCCGGGGAGCCTGCGCTTCCGGCGCGCGTGATCATGGTCGCGGTCCCGCCGACCTCGGCGGTGTCGGTGAGTGGGACCGGCTCCGCAACCGAATGGCGCGAAGACGTTCGCCTGGCGGCGATCGAGTGGAAGCCCCGCAACGACAACAAGACGAAGCCCGCCGCCCCGGAGACACCGGCTGCCCTCGCGGCTTCCGTGTCACCCCCGGTCGCGAGCCTGATCGACGTGTCGTGGATGCGCGACCAGCGCGTGGCGCGCGTGCTGATCCAGCCGGCGCAGTACGATGCGCGCGCGCGGCGCCTCGGGGTCCACCGGCGGGTCGAAGTCGAGGTGCGGTTCGATGAGGCATCGATCCCGGCAGCCGCGACGATCGCTCCGGCTCACGACCCCTTCCAGTCGGTCTACGCGGGAGTGCTGGTCAACGAGGTGCAGGGCCGTGCATGGCGCCGTCCCGCGGCAGGCCGGGGGGCCGGGACCTCTTCCGTTCTGGCCGCGCAGGACGTGCCCGACACCAGCATCTTCGCGGGACGCAAGTGGGTGAAGATCGCGATCCCGCAGGCCGGATTCTATCGCGTCTACTTCGGGCAGCTCCGGAACAGCGACCTCTTCGATGGCAACGACGCGGTGCTCTTCGACAGCCTGAGGCTCTTCGTCTGGCCGGGCACGCCGGTCCTTCCCGAGGACAGCTACTGCGACTCGTGCGATTACCGGGAGGTGGCGATCGGCCGGGTGGACGATGGGAACGGCGAGTTCGACAACAACGACCGGGACTACTTCTATTTCTACGCGCTCGGCGCCAGCGGCTGGACCGACCTCTACGCCGGGCCTCAGGACCCGGCACAACCGGACACCTCGTTTCTGAATCATCCCTACGAGACCCGCAACTACTACTACCTCACGATCGCCACCGCCGATGATCCCGTGCCGGGCTCACCCCGGCGGATCTTGTCGGAGTCGGGCGCTCTCACCGACACGATCGGCGCCACGACGCCCGCCACGTTCCGGGAGCGCGCGCATTTCGAAG
>DASTBI010000185.1 GCA_035712145.1 Candidatus Eisenbacteria bacterium
GGTCCACCGCGATCTGAAAGCTGGGCTTGCTCAACACGGGAGGACTGGTCCCGGCCGTGCGGATCAGAAAGAAGAGCGACGAGGTGGTCCCGGTGACCCGAAACTCGGTGAGATCCACCCACGGGAGAGGGCCGAGGTCGGTCCGGTAGTCGCCCGTCACATCTCGCCAGACGTACTCTCCTTGGCCGCTGCCGTTTCGGAAGATTTCGCCGAGGTTGGCGTAGGGAGGTTGGTTCGCGAACCAGTCGGTGGCAGCCCCGTCGACGGTGACGGGATGGCCTCCAGCCGGGGCACAGAGAGTGAGCGAGACCAGCGCCAACGCGAAAATTGAGAAGTTGCCTTGGTAGCGCATTGCGACCTCATCGAAGTCACGGACCCGGATTGCTCACACCCGAGTGTACGGCTGGGACGCGCCATTCCTCTATCGGGTCACGTTCGGTGTGAACCTGACGTGGGGCGGTCGCCGCCACGGGCCCGCGGCCCGGTCCCGGACGCCGTCTCGAGCGTGTCACCCATCCATGCGAGCAGCGCGCCGCGGCCTTCCCCGGTTTGGCTCGAGTACGAGACCAGCGGTTGGGTCGGTGACAACTCCAGCGCATCCATGATGGCGCGCAACGCGGGTGGCCGCTTGCTTTGCCCCAGCTTGTCGATCTTCGACGCGACCAGGCAGAACGGCAGCTCCTCGAAGCGCAGCCACTTCACCATCTCGCGATCCTCGCGCGAGGGCTCGTGACGGGAATCGACGAGTTGGATGATTCCAGCCAGCTGTCCGCGGGTGTGCAGGTACTCCTGCATCATCGCGTGCCATTGGTTGCGCGTCGCCCCCGGGGCCCGTGCGAACCCGTACCCGGGCAGATCGACCACGTGGAACTGGCGGTTCACCAGAAAGTAATTCAGGCGCTGGGTCTTGCCGGGCGTGCCGGACACCATCGCGAGTGACTTGCGCCCGAGCATGGAATTCAGGAGCGAGGACTTTCCGACGTTCGAGCGCCCTGACACGGCGATCTCCGGGCGCTGATCACGGGGACACTCCGTCGCCCTGCCCGCGCTGGTCACGAACTCGGCCGAGACGATCTTCACTCCGAACCTCCGACCGACAGAGCCAACCTCTCAGAGCGCATTCCGCTCACCTTGCTGGTTTCTGGTGACTCTGCGGCGCCGCGGGGGTTGTACTCTTGGGGAGTCCGTCGCCCCGGGCGTGACGGCTCGAGTCACTGGATGCGTGCAACCTACCACTTGCAGACCTTCGCACTGGCTGCCGCTTTGCTGGGGGGCGGCCTCTCGCTCAGTTCCTGCCTGTTCGAGCCCGAGGTCGGATTCAAGATCTCCGGACGGCTGGGCAATGCTTTCGGATGCTACGTGCTCACCAGCGCGGGGCGGACCTACGAGCTCAGCTCCTGGCGCGATCCCATTCCCCCGGCGGGGTCGTTCGTCACCTTGCGGGTGCGGTCGATCGGCGGAGCCTCGACCTGCATGGTCGGGGAGATCGTCAAGGTCATCCGGGTTCTCGAGGTGCGGACCGACTTCCGAACCGCGCCCGTGACCGGTGACGAGACCTGGGGGCCGGATAGCGGGCCGATCGTCCTGGGACAAGTCGAGGTGCGGCCGGGCGCGACGCTGACCATCCTGCCCGGCACGGTGGTGACCATCATCGACTATGGCGCTCTGCGGGTTCGAGGCGGCCTCCTCATGGCGGGGACGCCCGGGGACTCCATCCGCGTCGTGAGCCGGCACTCGGGTCTCGGAGGCGGCGGCCGGGTCTCGATCGACTCGACCGCGAGCGCGCGGATCGAGTACGCGGTGCTCGGTGCGCTGTCCCTGTCGGGATCGAGACGCGAGCTGCAGAACCTGCGAATCGGCTACCTGACCGTCCGCCATGGCCTCGCCGATCTTCGTCATGTGGTCACGTCCGGGCTGTCGTCCGACGGGGGCCGCGTCTCCGCCGAGGATTCCGAGCTGGGGAACGTCGCCGCGAACGGGGGCGCATTCGCGTTTCTCCGGTGCCGGATGACACGACTGGATCTCTCGTACTCCATGGCCACGGTCCTGGCGTGCAGTTTCGAAGGCAGCCGAACCTACGTGCTGCTTCATGGAGCTTCGGGAGGGACATTCCAGCGCACCGTCTTCCGCGCGGCCGAGACCGTGATCGAGGTGCGGCACACCTCGACGGGCGACTTCCGCGACAACGATTTTGTCAGCCCGATCATGAGAGTCGAGTGTGGCAGCTATCAGCTCGGGACGTGCGTGAACATGGGTGAGAACTGGTGGGGCACCGCGGTCGAGGAGGAGATCCGGGCCAAGATCCAGGAGAGTTGCCCGGTGTGCATCGAGCCGTGGAGGACGGAGCCGGTGAACCCTCAGCCCAGCCCATGAGCTACATTTGCGCTCGCACCGCAAGCAACCACACACAGCGCTCGAGCGGGACTCCGAGTATGAAGAGAGTGTCCAGGTATTGGAGCCATGGCGAGTGAGCACCGACAACGACGCCGTGGCCGATGCCGGCTCGCGGGCGTTTCTCCGCGCGCAGGGCTTTGTCGGCTTCCTTCGAGCGGGCCAGCTCCACGACCGGCGCTGCGAAGGACTGCCGAACGAACGCGGCGTCTACGCCATCCTGCGCGACTCCCCCTGCACGCCCGAGTTCATGGCGCGAAGCTCCGCGCCTGTGTATCGCGGCGTCGACCCTAGCCTCCCGATCGAAGAGCTGGAGGCACGCTGGGTGCCGGGCGCACACGTGCTGTATATCAGCCGCGCTCGCGGGCCAGGAGTGCGCTCGCTTCTCAAGCAGCGAATCAAGCGCCTCTTGCGCTTCGGCCACGGGCGCGTCGTGGGACATTGGGGCGGCCGCTTACTATGGCAACTGCGCGACCACGGGGCGCTGCTGGTGGCGTGGAAGTCCACCGGTGAAGACGATCCCGCCCTGGTGGAGGCCGCGCTGCTGGCGGGGTTCGTTGCGCGCTACGGCGCGCTCCCTTTCGCGAATCTCGAGCGGGAGAGCGAGGAGGCGGACACCGACGAGCGTGGGAGCGAGGATCAAGCCGGTGGCTGACGCCGTCACGCTTCCTTGGCGATCTCCTCGAGAAACACTCGCCCGTAGCGCTCCAGCTTCACCGGCCCGATGCCGGGGATGGTTGCCAGGTCGGACCGGGTACGCGGCACCCGCGACGCCATCCCGCGTAGCACCGCGTCACTGAACACGATGTAGGCGGGAACGCCCTCGGCGTCGGCCAGGCGCTTGCGCAGCGCCCGCAACCGCTCGAAAAGCTCCGGATTGTTGATTGCCGTCGAGCGGTCCGGTCTGAGCGCGCGTCCCGGTCTCTCGACGCCGTGCTCGCCGCCGGCCACCAGGTCCGCGATGGTGGCGCCGCGACATACATCGCACGAGGTCCCGCACGGCTCCAGCGTCTCGTCGAAGTGGCGCACGAGCCCCTGGTGGCGGCAGCCGCGCCGGTCCACCAGTCGGAACATCTCGATGGTCTTCTGCTTCGTCTCCTGGCGCAGAGCCGGATCATCGATGCCGTCGAGAAAGGCCTCGTAGCCGATGACGTCGGCCCACGAGTACATCAGCACGCAGTCGCTCGGGAGCCCGTCGCGGCCGGCGCGGCCGATCTCCTGGTACCACGCCTCGATGCTCTTCGGCATGTCGCGATGCACCACGAATCGAACGTTGCTCTTGTCGATGCCCATGCCGAACGCCACGGTGGCCACCACCACATCCACCTCGTCGCGGGCGAATGCGTCCTGGTTGTGGGTCCGCTCCCGGTCGTCGAGCCCGGCGTGGTAGGGCACCGCCTTCACCCCGCGCTCCACCAGCCACTTCGCCAGCGAATCCACCCCTCGCCGGCTCATGCAGTAGACGATCCCGCTCTCTCCGCGGTGGCGCCGCACGATTCCCAAGAGGTCGCGGCGCATGTCGCGCTTGGCCGCACCGACGCCTCCTTTGCGATGCGCGGTGATGTGCAGGTTGGGGCGAAAGAACGAGCCTTTGAACCCCGCCGGCTTGCGCATGCCGAGCTGCCGAATGATGTCGCCCACCACGCGCCTCGTCGCGGTCGCGGTGAGCGCCAGCACCGGAATGTCCCCGCACTCGGCCTTGAGACCCTGGAGACGCCGGTAGGCGGGGCGAAAGTCGTGCCCCCAGTGGCTGATGCAGTGGGCCTCGTCCACCACCACCAGGCTCGTTCCGCAGTCGGCGAGGACTGGGCGGAGCGAGCCCTCGAGTCCCTCCGGCGCGACGTACACCAGCTCCATCTCACCGCGGCGCAGCGCCCCCAGGCGCTTGCGCCGCTCCTGGAAGTCCACGCTGGAATTGAGCACCGTGGCCTTGAACCCGAGACGGGTGAGCGCATCCACCTGGTCCTTCATCAGTGAGATCAGCGGCGAGATCACCAGCACCGGGCCGGGCAGCATTTTCGCAGGGATCTGAAAGGTGAGTGACTTGCCCGCCCCCGTCGGCATCACACCAATGCAGTCGCTCCCCGCCAGCACGGCGTCGATGATGTGGCGTTGCCCGGGGCGAAACTCGCGGTAGCCGAAGACCGACTCCAGCACCCGCTGGGGATCGCCGTGCAAGACCTCGGGTGGAGCGAAGCGTGGAATGTCGAGGTCGGTGAGATCGGACAAGGTCCCTCCATGGACGAAATGCCTCGCGACGCGCTGGTCACTCGCCGGCAATCCGGCGGGCGGCGACACTCTCGCTAACGCGCGAGAAGCAGTCTCTGCAGCCTAACACGGGTTGCGCGTTGGATTCCGTGTCGGGCACTGTCTCACCTCGATGAAGCGCAGGGAGTTCTTGAAGAGCGCCGGAATCCTCGCGCTCTCGGCCTACGGCTGCGCGCCGGCCCTCACGCGCCGCACGGAGCTCTACGTCAACGACATCCACTCCCAGCTCAACCGCACCCGCGTCAGCGAGATCGTCCGACCGGAGACGGTTGCGGAGCTGCGGGATCTCGTGCGCCGCGCCGGCCGGAATGGGGAGGCGATCTCGATCGCCGGTGGTCACCACGCCATGGGCGGCCAGCAGTTCGCGAAGGACTCACTCAACATCGACACCCGTGGGCTCGGGAAAGTGATCCGCTTCGACCGCGAGCGGGGGCTGATGGAGGTGGAGGGTGGCATCGAATGGCCCGAGCTCATTCAGCACTACCTCGAGGTCCAGAAGGGCGGCGGCGACACCACGTGGGGAATCGCGCAGAAGCAGACCGGCGCCGACCGATTCACGATCGGCGGCACGATCGCCGCCAATGCTCATGGCCGCGTGCTGACGCGCAAGCCGTTCATCGCCGATCTCGACTCGTTCGTCGTCATGGACGCGGACGGCGAGCTGCGGACGTGCAGCCGCACCGAGAACCGTGAGCTGTTCAGCCTGGTCGCCGGGGGCTATGGAATGTTCGGCATCGTGACGTCCGCGACCGTCCGAATGGTGCCGCGCCGCAAGGTGGAGCGCGTCGTCGAGGTGATCCAGGCCGAGGACCTCATGGGGGGATTCGAGAAGCGGATCGCCGAGGGATTCGAGTGGGGCGATTTCCAGTTCTCCACCGACGACAAGTCCGACGACTTTCTGCGGCGCGGAGTGTTTTCGTGCTACCGGGCGGTCGATCCGGCGACGCGGATGCCGGACGTCCAGAAACGACTCGCGGACGACGACTGGCGAAAGCTGCTCTACCTCGCGCATGCCGACAAGGCGGAGGGGTTCCGCCGCTACTCCGGTTATTACCTCAGCACCTCGGGGCAGCTCTACTGGTCAGACACCCATCAGATGGCCAACTACCTCGATGACTACCACCGGGCGCTCGACCCCACGCTGCCGGAGCGCGAGCGGGGCACTGAGATGATCACCGAGATCGACGTGCCGCGATCGCGTTTCGCCGACTTCCTCGCGGAGGTTCGTGAAGACTTCCGTCGCAACCAGGTCGACATGATCTATGGGACAGTGCGACTCATCGAGAAGGACGATGAGGGGTTCCTCACCTGGGCGAAGCAGCCGTACGTGTGCACGATCTTCAACCTCCACACGCGACACACGCCGGACGGGATACGTCACTCGGCTGAGGCGTTCCAGCGCCTCATCGACATGGCGGCGCGCCGGGATGGGAGCTATTACCTGACTTACCACCGTTGGGCGGACCGCGCGCGGGTGGAGTCGTGCTATCCGCAGTTCGCCGAGTTCCTGAGGCTCAAACGCAAATATGATCCCCGGGCGCGTTTTCAGAGCGACTGGTGGAGGCACTACGCGAAGCTGTTCGGAATGGCGTGAGACCTCCGACGCGTTGAGCACGCCTCGCTGAAAACGGTGGTCCTCTCGAGAGGCCGGGAGTATCCTCCCGGCCTTCCCTTGCACCAGCCATCGTTTTGACCAGAGGCCCGCATGGTCATTTCTCGGTGGGATAGAAGCGGTTTTGGTTGAAGCTCCGTCATGGATCGCCCCGGGTTCTGCCCCCTCTCATCCCTCATCCCGGAGGTCATCATGCCAAGGTTCATCGCCTCTCTCGTTGCGATCGGCGCACTGCTCGGATCCGTAACGACATCGTTTGCGCAGGCCCACTTCACCGCGCGCCTGACGGGAAACCAGATCCTGCCGTTCCCCGGAGTCGCCACCGCCGCCACAGGCACCGCGTTCCTGACGCTGACGAGCGCGGGACTCCAGTACGTCATCACGGTCGAGGGGTTGTCGGGTCCGATCAAGGACGCGACCATCCATCGCGGCCCGCCGGGTCAGGTCGGAGCCGTCCTGCTGAACTTCACTCCAGACTTCCTCGGAAGGAACACGGCCGCCGGCTTGTGGCCGGCGGGGGCGTCGCTCGACCCGTTCATCCCCGATCTGCTCGATGGCAACCTCCACTTCGTCATCTATACGGCGGCAAATCCGTTCAATGGCGAGATCCGCGGGCAAATCCAGCTGAGCGCCGGCGTCCATTTGACCGCGAACCTCCAAGGCGCGCAGGAGAATCCCGGGACGGGAGCGGTGGGGACGGGGGCAGGTTCCTTCACGCTCACCGAAGAAGGCTTGGCGTACCACATCCAGGTCAACAATCTCACCGGTGCGATCGGCTCAGCGAGCATCTATACCGGCGCGATCGGGGTGAATGGGGGCGCCACGTTCCCGCTCGCGTTCGCCGGCACCACGGCTTTTGGAGCGATCACCGGACTCACGCCCGCGCAGAAGAGAGACCTGATCGCCGGCAACATGTACGTCAACATCCGCACGGCGGCCTTCCCCGCAGGCGAAATACGGGGACAGATTCAGCTGGCAGGCGGCCTGGGCTTTTCCGCGAGGCTCGATGGAGCTCAGGAAGTACCCGCCAACGCGAGCCCCGCCCTCGGGACCGCGACGGCCACGCTCACCTCGGCGGGACTGCTCGTCGACCTCACGTCCACGGGGCTGAGCGGACCGATCACCGCCGCTCACATCCATCGGGCCCCGCCGGGAGTCGTTGGTGCGCCGGTGCGCACGTTCTCGGGGACGGAACTGATTTCCGGCACCAGCTTCCTGGTGCTGTGGACACCGAACGATCCCGAGCCGCTCAAGCCCGACCTGATCGCCGAGCTGATGATCGGCAACTTGTACGTGAACGTGCACACGGCCGCGTTCGGCGGCGGCGAGATTCGAGGCCAGCTCGTGCTCAGCCAGCCCGGTCCGACCGCGACCGCGACCTACACCGCGAACCTGACGTGGCAGCAGGAAGAGCCGCCAATACCCATGCCGGCCACGCTACCGATCGGCACCGGGAACTTCCGGCTCCTGCCGGGCGGGCTCTTCTTCCGAATCACGATGGACGGACTCACCGGACCCATCACAGGGGCTCACTTCCACAACGCTCCGATTGGAGTCGGAGGTGGAGTCGTGCGCGGCATCGTGGCCGGTGAGTTCATCAGCCCGACGACGATGACGGGCATGTGGACGCCCGCCGATCCCCAGCCCTTGACCCCGGCGATGGTGACCGAGCTGATGAAGGGCAACCTCTATTTCAACGTCCACACCGCCGCGAATCCCGCCGGGGAGTCACGAGGGCAGATCGTGCCGGCCTCGGGCGCCGAGTTCGAGGCCTTCATGTTCGGGACCCAGGAGACGCCACCGCTTGGCGTGGTGGGCGCCGGCAACGGGTCGTTCACGCTCACGCCGTACGGTCTGGCATTCAACATCACGTACGACGGACTGACGGGCGCGGCCACGGGCGCGCACTTCCATCTCGGCACGCGCGGTGTGGCCGGTGGCATCGTGCGCGGGTTCACGCCGGGCGAATTCATGACCCCGAACACGCTGGCCGGCGTCTGGAAGCCCACCGACGCTCAGCCGCTGACGCCGGCGCTCGTCACCGAGCTGCTGCGAGAGAACATCTACGTCAACATCCACACCGCCGCGAACCCGGCAGGCGAGATCCGCGGACAGCTCGTGCTGTCGGGCGGGCTGCCGTTCGGCGCGCGACTCAACGGCCCGCAGGAAGTCCCGCCCAACTTGAGTCCGGGGAAGGGCACGGCGTCGATGACGCTGACCGACGAAGGCTTCTTGTGGCGGGTTTCCAACAACGAGCTGGTCGCGGGGCCGACCTCGGCGGAATTCGGGCAGGGGCCTCCCGGGGTGAACGGCCCTGTGCTGCGTCCTCTCTATCCTGGCGAGACGATCGGGGCGGCGTCCGCGGACGCGGTGTGGAAGACGACCGATCCCGATGCGCTGACGGCAACCGCGATCTTTTCCATGTTCCGCGGCGAGGTCTATCTCGACATCAATACGGCGGCGTTCCCGGCGGGAGAGATTCGAGGCCAGCTGGGTTGGCCGGTGCCCACGGTCGGCGTCGGTCCCGTGGCGAGCGGTGGATCGAACCTCCAACTTCTCAGCTCGCCGAACCCTTCACGCGAGCGCACCACGATCTCCTTCTACCTCCCACAGCGCGCCGAGGTTCGCCTGGCGCTCTACGACGTGGCGGGAGCGCAGGTGGTCGAGCTGGTCCGCGGGCCTCGTGACGC
>DASTBI010000186.1 GCA_035712145.1 Candidatus Eisenbacteria bacterium
TCCGCCAGATCCGCCAGCGCGTCGCGCGCCGGTTCCACCGGCCGCACCATCACCGTCTTCTCGTTGGTGCAGAGCGCCAATCCCGGCGGCCCCTTGCGCGGCTTCCGTACGTACTTCTTGCGAGTCACGATCACCGGCACCTTGCCTGCCGTGCGCGCCTGCGAATAGAACGCCGCCCACGCCGAGACTTCTTCGAGCGTCTTCTTCGAAGGCTCGTTCTTGCCTTTACCGCGTCGCAACACGACGTGCGACCCCGCCGCGCCATGCACGTGAAACCAGTAGTCCTCGGGGCGCGCGAGCTGATGCGTCACATAATCGTTGCCTTCGTTGCTGCGGCCGATCAGGACGTCCCAGCCTTCCTTGGTCTTGAGCCGCCGCGGCTGGAGCCGTGCCGGGATCTCTTCGCGAGCGCGAGCCGCGCGCGGGGCACCGGTTGGACCTGGAGAACGGGCCGGCATCACCCCCAACGTCCGCGCGACGCTCGCCGGCACTCGAGCCAGGGCCGATTCCAGATCGCGGTCGAGGGCCGGGTCATCGGAAACCGCGGTGTCCTGTCCGCCTTCTTCGAGAGCGCGTGCGCGCTCCAATAAGACCGCAAGTCCGTGCACCTCCGCTTCGACGGCCGCCAGCCGCGGCGGCACTTCTTTGAGCCCGCGCTCGGCCTTGGCGGCGCGCTTGAAGTAGCGCGCGGCGTTGGCCTGCGGCGCAACCGCCGGGTCGAGAGGGATCTCGAGATTGCGTCCGGGATTCGCCGGGTCCGGCAAGGTCACGTGACTCGCGCGCGCCGGGACCTGACGCAGGTAGGCGAGCAGCGTTTCGCCAAACGTCCGGAACTCGCTGGCGCGGCGCGCCTCGGCCAGGTCTTCTCGGAGCGCCGCCACTTTGCGGGACAGCCGGGCGTGGTAACGCTTGAGCGCGCGGGAGAGCGCGGCGCGACGATCGAGAGACGACGCGAGTTCGCTCATGACCCGCACGCTAGAAGATGTGAACAAGGCCGCGCAAACGATAGGACCAGGCTTGACCCGGGACACAGAAGCAGCGCACGCTCGCCGCGAAGGAGAGGCGAATGCCCGTCTGTCGACACTGCGGCACCGCAGTCACGATTGGTGAGCCGATTCCGCGCGACGCCGAGTGCGGGAACTGCGGGAAGGACATCCGCGCCTGTATCCAGTGTCGCCACTATGACCCCGCGCTCAACAATGCCTGCCGCGAAACCATGGCCGATCCCGTGGTCGAGAAGGAACGGCGCAATTTTTGTGAGTATTTTTCGATCTCGGCGGCGCCCTGGCAGGCCGCGCCGAGCTCACGCCGCCGCGATGACGCCCGTGCGAAGCTCGAAGGCCTTTTCGGGGGATCGAGCCGTCCCACCCAGTCCGAGGACGCGCGCAAGAAGCTCGAAGACCTGTTCAAGAAGCCAGGCTCCGAGGGCTAGGCGGCCGAACAAGCCGTGGAGAAAGCATCGCCCCCGGAAAGCCAGTTCTTACAGACATCTTTGACGTATTTCCGCCCCAACCTTTAACCTGCACCCTCTTCGAGAGGGGGTTCGGGGATTGATTCGCAGCATGACCGGTTACGGGTCCGGCGAGATCGAGCGCGACGGACAGCGTCTCTCGGCCGAGGTCCGCTCGGTCAACCATCGCTTCTGCGAGGTCTCGATCCGGGCGCCGAAGCTCGTGAGCCCCTTCGAGGACCAGATCCGGCAGCTGGTTCAGGAGCGGTTCGCCCGCGGCAAGATCAACCTGACGATCACCTGGAGCGGCGTGGGGGAGACCGGCGAGACGCTGAAGGTCAACGACGCGGTCGCCGACCAGTACGTGCAGCTCCTCGGACGGCTCCGCGAGCGCTATCACATCGACTCGGGGCTCGATCTGCGCACCCTGGCGGGACTCCCGGATGTGTTCACCTGGGAGCACACCGCGCTCTCCGATGAGGAGACCTGGGGCCTCCTCGACCAAGTGGTGAATCGGGCCTGCGACAACATGAGCAGCATGAAAGGCCGCGAAGGCGAGGCGCTGGCCCGTGACTTCGCCAAGCGTCTCGACCTGATCCGCGCCGAGCTCGACCGGATCGCCGAGCGCGCGCCGCTACGTCCGCAGGAGGCGAAGGACCGCCTGATGACGCGCCTCAAGCCGCTGCTGGCGGACGTCGAGATGGACCCGCTGCGGATCGCCCAGGAGGTGGCCATGATGGCCGATCGTCTGGACTGCACCGAAGAGTGCGTGCGCCTCTCGGCGCACATCGACCAGTACCGATCGCTGATCGAAGGGCCCGAGCTCGCCGGCCGGAAGCTCAACTTCCTGCTGCAGGAGATGAATCGCGAAGCCAACACCATCGGCTCGAAGGCCAATGACGTCGAGATGGCCCGGGCGGTGATCGTGATCAAGGAAGAGCTGGAGCGCCTGCGGGAGCAGGTGCAGAACGTGGAGTGAGCGTGGGGACTGCGGAATCGGCTCGCGGCGTGTTCCCTCTGCCGCGGTTCAACCGCCCGGCGGGGTTCCTGCTCGTGATCTCGGGGCCTTCGGGTGTCGGGAAGGGAACGCTGGTCGAGCGTCTTCTCGCCGCCCGGCCCGAATGCATCCTGTCGGTGTCCACGACCACTCGTCCCATACGCCCGCACGAGACCGACGACGTGCAATACTACTTCGTCACTCGCGAGGAGTTCGAGAGCCGGCGCGCCGCGGGCCTCTTCCTGGAATGGGCCGAGGTGCATGGTCACCTCTACGGCACGCCGCGCGCGTTCGTGGAGGAGCATCTCCGTCAAGGCCGCGTCGTGGTGCTGGAGGTCGATGTTCAGGGAGGGGCGTCGCTTCGCAGGGCACAGGGGGGCGCGGTCTCGGTGTTCATCTGGCCTCCGTCGCTCGACACGTTGCGCGAGCGGCTCGGCCAGCGAGGCACCGATTCGTCCGAGGTCATCGAACGCCGGCTCGGGAACGCGACCCGCGAGCTGGCCCAGTGGAAGGAATACGACTACGTCGTATCGAACGACGATCTCGAGCCGGCGGTCGAGCGGCTCGTCGCCATCGTCGATGTCGAGCGTTCGCGCGTCGGACGCCTGAGCGAGTAATTCTTTGAGTATTACTGAGTCATCATGAGTATCTGCCCTACAGGAGAAATCGCATGACCAAGCTGGCATCGTTGATCCCGCCTCCCGGCACCAGCAAGTACGAGCTGGCGATCGTCGCCGCGCGAGAAGCGCGGCGGCTCAACGACTGGACGCGCCGCAGCGGAGAGACCATCACCGGCAAGGTGACGGCGCTCGCGCTCGAGCGCACCATCCGGGGCGAAGTTCCGAGCTTCTACGACGAATCCATTCAGTAGGTGAGCGCGATGCTCCGCGGACGCACGGTCGTGGTCGGCGTCTCCGGAGGCATCGCCGCCTACAAAGCGTGCGAGCTGGTTCGCTGGCTCAAGCAGGAAGGCGCTTCGGTCGTGGTGGTCATGACGCAGGCTGCCACCGAGTTCGTCACGCCGCTCACCTTCGAGACCTTGTCGGGGAACCCCGTGGTGCGAGGACTGTGGGGCAGCCAGCGCACGTCGTTCGATCTGCCTCCTCGCGGCGCCAGCCGGGTGCGCGGTCGCGTCGAGCACGTCGATCTGGCCGAGGCCGCCGATCTCATCGTCATCGCCCCCGCCACCGCCGATCTGATGGCGCGCCTCGTGCACGGCGAGGCGCCTGACGCTTTGACCGCCGTGGCGCTGGCCTCGCGCGCCCCGCTGATCATCTGCCCAGCGATGGACGTCGAGATGTGGCGTCATCCCGCCACGCAGAAGAACCTCGCCGCCCTCCGCGGACGTGGCGCTTGGGTCGTGGGACCCGAAAGTGGATCGCTGGCTTCGGGACTCGAAGGTCCAGGCCGGCTGGCAAGCCTCGAATCGATCGCCGAGGCGATCCGGATCGCCTCGCTCCGCCGAGCCAGCCTCGAAGGCCTGCGAGTCCTGGTGGGGGCAGGGCGCTCGGAAGAGCCGCTGGATCCCGTGCGGGTTCTCAGCAACCGATCGAGCGGAAAGATGGGGATCGCGCTGGCCCAAGCGGCACGCGATCGCGGCGCCGAGGTGGTGCTGGTCGCCGGAGCGATGAGCGTCGAGCCGCCCACAGGGGTCGAAGTGGTCTCGGTCACCACCGCGCAGGAGATGGAGAAGGCGATGTCCCGACACGCCTCCGGCGCGGACGTGATCGTCATGGCGGCGGCCGTGGCCGACTATCGTCCCGCCAAGGCCCGGGCCGCGAAGATCGAGCGCGGCGCGCGCGCGTTGAGCCTCGAGCTCATGCCGAACCCCGACATTCTCGGGGGGCTCGGCGCGCGGCGGCGGCCCGGCCAGGTGCTGGTGGGCTTCGCGCTGGAAACCGCGCCCGGGGTGGCGCGCGCGCGTCGTAAGCTCAGGGCGAAGGGAGTCGATCTCATGGTCCTCAACCATCCCAAGGAGGGTCTCGGAGGGGAGACCAACCGCGTCACGCTGGTGGAGGCGCGAAGCCAGCGCTCGCTGCCCAGGCAATCCAAGCGAGAGGTCGCCGAAGCGGTGCTGGACCGTGTGCTCGAGCTGCGTGCCGTGAGCAACCCGAGCCGCCCGAAGCGGCGGCGCGCGAGGCGGCACGCATGACGTCGCGAGCGCCGGACGATCCGCGTCAGGAAGCCGCGGAGCTCGTGGCCGCCGCCCGGCGCTGGCTCGATCGCGAAGCCGCGGCCGGTCTCGGCGATCTCATCGCGACGTCCACGCTGCGCGCGAAAGAAGAGTCGGCGGATCCCGAGCCTTCCGCACCCGTGCCGTCCGCACACGTGCCGTCCGCACACGTGCCGTCCGTACCCGTGCCGCCCGTGCGCGAGCCCCAAGGCTTGAGAACGGCCGTCGCCGACAACCCCTTCGACGAGCTGGATCCTGGCGGCGTCGCGGAGCGGGCCGAGATCGAGCGCGATTCCGGAGCGTTCCTGGAGGCAATTGCCACCGAAGTGCGGGCCTGCACTCTCTGTGGCTTGTGCGAGACCCGCACCCAGGCCGTTCCCGGCGTCGGCTCGGCGCGGAGCGGGATCGTGTTCGTGGGGGAGGCACCCGGTGCGGACGAAGACCGGCGCGGCGAGCCGTTCGTCGGCCGGGCCGGCGAGCTGCTGACGCGGATCATCAAGGCCATGGATGACGCGAAGCTGATCCCGGGCGTCCCCCTGACGCGCGAAACGGTGTTCATCTGCAACGTGCTCAAATGCCGTCCGCCCGAGAATCGCAACCCTCTGCCGCACGAGATCGAGAGCTGCGCCCCCTATCTGCGGCGGCAGCTCCAGGCCTTGCGGCCGCGCCTCATCTGCTGCCTCGGCAAGTTCGCCGCCGAGCTGCTGGTCGGCGTGAAGGGGACAATCGGCGGGCTGCGTGGCAAAGTCTATCGGTACCAGGGCGCCAAGCTGCTCGTCACCTATCACCCTGCCGCCTGTCTGAGGAATCCCGCCTACAAGCGGCCGGTGTGGGAGGACATGCAGCTGCTGGCTCGCGAGTACCTGTCCGATTAGGAGCGCACCATGTCCGACACCCTGACACGGCCGGCAACGCCCGTCGTCGAAGGTCCGATGCCGCCGCAGTCGCTCGAGGCCGAGCGGTCGGTGCTGGCGGCGATGATGCTGGACTTCGAATCGATCGGCCGCGCGCTCGAGCTCATCGAGCCGCCCGCCTTCTATCGCGTGGCCCACCAGAAGATCTTCGAGTCGGTGATCGCGCTCTACAACCGCAACGAACGCGCCGACCTCATCACGGTGGCCGAGGAGCTCCGCAAGCGCGGCGACCTGGAAGCCATCGGCGGGCAGCCGGCGCTCGCGCAAGTGCTCGAGTACGCCACCACCAGCGCCAACCTCGAAGAGCACGCGCGGATCGTCAATGCCAAGTGGCTGCTGCGCTCGCTCATCCGATCGGCGGGCGAGATCCAGCAGGAGTGTTTCGCGGACAGCGACGAGCCTGGAACGATCCTCGATCGCGCCGAGCAGCGCATCTTCGCCATCACCGACCGTCGCGTGCGCCAGGGGCTGGTGTCGCTCAAGGAGCTGCTCAAGCCGGCGTTCGAGCAGATCCAGTCGCTCTACGAGAGGAAGACCCTGGTCACCGGCGTGCCTTCGGGGTACGACGACCTCGACCGCATGACCTCGGGGTTCCAGCCCGGCGACCTGGTGATCATCGCGGGCCGGCCTTCGATGGGGAAGACGTCGCTGGCGATCAACGTGGCGGAGAACGCGTCGATCCACCACAAGGTTCCGGTGGCCGTGTTCTCGCTCGAGATGAGCAAGGAGCAGCTCGTGCTGCGCATGCTCGGCTCGCAGAGCGAGGTTCCGCTCCACAAGATCCGCAATGGCTATCTCGGCCAGGAGGACTGGCCGCGGCTCACCACCGGCGCGGGGCTGCTCACGCAGGCGCCGATCATGATCGACGACTCGGCCTCGCTGACCGTGTTCGAGATCCGCGCCAAATGCCGGCGACTGATGTCGGAGGGCAAGCTCGGACTCGTGGTGGTCGACTACCTGCAGCTGATTCGCGGCTCCGGACGGGTCGAGAATCGGGTGCAGGAAGTCTCGCAGATCACCCGGGGACTGAAGGCGCTGGCGAAAGAGCTGAACGTTCCGATCATCGCGCTCTCGCAGCTCTCGCGCGCGCCGGAGCAGCGCGGCACGGACCGACGTCCGATGCTCTCGGATCTTCGTGAGTCGGGGTCGGTGGAACAGGACTCGGACGTGGTGGTGTTCGTCTTCCGCGAGGAGTACTACAAGCCGGACGATCCCGAGCTGAAGGGCAAGGCCACGCTGATCGTGGCCAAGCAGCGCAACGGCCCGACCGGCGACGTCACGCTCACGTTCCTGCGCGAGTGCACCAAATTCCTCCCCTACAGCCCCATCACGATGGAGGAGGGCGAGCCCGCCTTCTAGGGGGCTCCGATCCCGGTCATGAACGAGATCGAAGTCCGCGCCGCCCGCTACGCGGTCCGGCGCGTCGGCGACTGGTTCGCCGAGGTCGGACGCATCACGTTCATGCTCGGCGAGGCGATGCGCGCGTTCGTCCCGGCGCTGCGCTCGTTCCGGCTCATCGTCGACCAGATGGGCACGATCGGCGTGGGCTCGATGTGGCTGGTCACCATCGTCAGTCTCTTCACCGGAGGAGTGGCCGCGGTGCAGGCCGCCTATCAGTTCTCGAGCGTCGTGCCGCTCAAGTTCATCGGCGCCGTGATCGTGCGCTCGGTCATCATCGAGCTCGGGCCCGTGCTCACCGCGCTCGTCGTCGGCGGCCGCGTGGGGGCCTCGATCGCGGCCGAGCTCGGCACCATGAAGGTCACCGAGCAGATCGACGCGCTGCGCGCCATGGCGATCAACCCGATCCGCTACCTGGTCGTGCCGCGCCTGGCCGCTTCCATCGTCATGCTCCCGGTGGTCACGATCTACGCCAACGCCATCGCCGTGTTCGGCGGCTTCCTGGTGGCGATCACGGCGATCGGCGTCACGCCCGACACCTACGTCACCGGCATCAAGCAGTACTTCTTCATCAAGGACCTCGTGTCCGGGCTGCTCAAGGCCATGGTGTTCGGCGGAATCATCGGCACGATGGGCTGCTACCACGGCTTCGCCACCGAAGGCGGCGCCGAGGGCGTGGGCAAGGCCACCACGCACGCCGTCGTCGCCTCGTGCGTGCTGGTGCTGGTCACCGACTACCTGCTCGCCCACGTCCTGTTCCAAGTGATCTTCGCCTCATGATCCGGATCCGCGGGTTGTCCAAGCGCCTCGGCAAGAAGCAGGTGCTGAGCGGGCTCGATCTGGAGATCCCCACCGGCGAGACCTGGGTGATCATCGGCCGGAGCGGCACGGGAAAGAGCGTGCTCCTCAAGCACATCGTCGGTCTCATGAAGCCCGACCAGGGGTCGATCGAGATCGACGGCGACGACATCGCGACGATGAAGGAGGCCGAGGTCAACGAAGTGCGCAAGCGCTTCGGCATGCTCTTCCAGGGCGCCGCGCTCTTCGACTCCCTGAACGTCGGTGACAACGTCGGGCTCGCCTTGCGGGAGCATCGCGTGATGCCCGAAGACAAGATCCGCGAGCGCGTGGCGCAGCGTCTGGACTGGGTGGGGCTGGCCGGCAGCGAGAAGCAGCGGCCTTCGGATCTGTCGGGCGGCATGCGCAAGCGTGTGGGCCTGGCCCGGGCGATCGCCATGGATCCCCAGTTCATCCTGTACGATGAGCCGACGACCGGTCTCGACCCGATCACCGCCGACGTCATCGACCAGCTGATCAGAGCGATGCAGCGCCGCATGCGCGTGACGTCGGTCGCGGTCACGCACGATCTGGCCAGCGCCTACAAGATCGGCGACCAGATCGCGATGCTGCACGATGGCAAGGTGGTCTTTCAGGGAACGCCGGACGAGACGAAGGTGACGAAGAACCCTTTGGTGAGGCAGTTCATCGAGGGCTCGAGCGAAGGTCCGATGGAGGTCTGACGGGGGGCCGGGTGAGTCGAAGGACGGAGATTCAGGTGGGTATCACGGTGCTGGGTGCGCTCGCCGTTCTGATCGTCGGCGTGGTGTGGCTCAAGGAATACGGCTTCGGCAACAAGTCCCGGATCTGGCACGTCACGTTCCCCGAGACGGGTGGGCTCGGGAAGAGCGATGAAGTCCAGGTGAACGGGATTCGGAAGGGCGCCGTGCACACGATGGAGCTGGTGGGCGACCGGGTCATGGTCGACCTGGCGCTCGACAAGGACGTCGTTCTCACGAACGACTCGCGCGTGGCGATCCGCAGCGTCGGCATGATGGGGGAGCGGGTGATCGCCGTGGACCTCAAGAGCACCGGCGCGCCCTACTCGCCGCGTGACACCATCCAGGGCATCTACGAGATGGGCCTGGCCGAGGTCATGGCGGATCTCGGCAACACCACCTCGTCGGTATCGACGATCGCCGAGCGGCTCAACAACCTCGTGGGCGTCATGGACGAGAACGGGGATTTGTCCGGCGCGCTCCGCAACTTCCGCCAGACCAGCGAAGAGCTGAGAATGACCGTGGCCGAGAATCGGGCGGCGCTCCGGCAGACATTCGCCGATTTCTCGTCGACCGCGCGGACCGCGCGCGGGCTGACCACCGGCCGCGAGGCCGAGCTCCGCCGCGCGATCGACAACTTCTCGCAGACCGCGGAGAACATGAACCGGCTCTCCAATCGCCTGGACTCGCTGCGCTCCACCATCCAGTCCGTGAGCACCAAGGTGGAGCGCGGACAGGGCACGCTCGGCAAGCTGGTCAACGACGAGAAGCTCTACGCGGACCTCAATTCCTCCATCCAGTCCTTCAAATTGCTGGTCGAGGACATCAAGGCCAACCCGAAGAAGTATCTGAAGGTCGAGATCTTCTAGGTGAGGGGGTCGCGCGTGGCGAAGAAAAACCGGGCAGCCTTCTTCTGCGGCACCTGCGGCCACGAGGAGCCGCGCTGGTTCGGCCGCTGTCCGTCCTGCCAGGCATGGAACACCGCCAGCGAGGCGCCTTCGGCCGGGACGGGCGCGGCTTCGGGACGCAGGCGTCGCTGGACTCCCGCGGGCGGCGAGCCGCCGGCGCCGCGCGCGCTCGCCAGCGTCGAAGTCGCCGAGACGCCGCGTGACATCACGGGCATTCCCGAGCTCGACCGCGTGCTGGGGGGCGGTCTCGTCCCAGGATCGCTGATCCTGGTCGGTGGAGACCCGGGGATCGGCAAGAGCACGCTCGTGCTCCAGGTGGCGCGCGCGTTGTCAGGCAGAGAGCGCAAGGTGCTCTACGTCGCGGGCGAGGAGAGCGAGGAGCAGGTCCGTATGCGTGCCCAGCGGCTCGGCGCGACCCCCGAAAGTCTCTTCATCCTGTGCGAGACCGACCTCGAAGCCGTGATCGACGCCGCGAGCGCGATGCGACCCGACGTGCTGGTGGCGGACTCGATCCAGACGCTCTCCCGCTCCGACCTCGAAGGCGGGCCGGGATCGGTCACTCAAGTGAGGGAGTGTGGCCTCGCCTTGCTCCAGTTCGCCAAGGCGACCCGCACCGTGGTCTTCCTGATCGGTCACGTGACCAAGGAAGGCGCTGTGGCTGGTCCGCGTGTGCTCGAGCACATGGTCGACGCGGTGCTCTATCTGGAAGGCGAGCGCTACCACGACGCGCGCATCCTGCGCGCCGCCAAGAACCGCTTCGGATCGACTCAGGAGCTGGGCGTGTTCGCGATGGAGGAAGGTGGCCTGCGCGAGGTCGCGAATCCCAGCGCCGCGTTCCTCTCGGAAGCGCGCGAGTCGCAGGCCGGCACCGCGGTGGTGGCGAGCCTCGAGGGGACGCGCCCGCTGCTGGTCGAAGTTCAGGCTCTGGTCTCCAGCTCGTTCTACGGCACGCCGCAGCGCGTGACGAGCGGCTTCGACGCGCGGCGGCTCGCGGTGCTGCTCGCCGTGCTCGAGCGCCGTGTCGGTCTCAAGATCGGCCGGCACGACGTCTTCGTGTCCGTCACCGGAGGCATCACGCTCGAGGAGCCGGGAACCGATCTCGGCGTCGCTCTGGCGGTCGCTTCCTCGTTCAAGAACCGGCCGCTCAAGCCGCGCACGCTGGCGATCGGCGAGGTGAGCCTCTCGGGAGGCGTGCGCCGCGTGCGGCGCCTCGATCTCCGGCTGCGGGAGGCCGCTCGGCTGGGATTCGTGCGTGCCGGCGTGCCGGCGGTGCAGGCCGAGGACGGCGAGGGCCTCTCGATCGAAGTCCTGGCCCTCGAGACCTTGCGCGAGGCATTCGACCGCCTGCTCGACGCGCCGGCCGAGCCCTCACGGAGCGGGCCGCCGGCCGAGGCACCGGAGACGGCGCGCGCGTGAGCGTCGCGGCGCTGCTCCTCTGCGGCGGTCGTGGCGAACGGCTCGGCATGCCGGTCCCGAAGTCGCTGGCATCGCTCGCCGGGCGACCGCTCTTCACCTGGAGCCTTTCGGCGCTCGAGCGCTGCTCGGCGATCACCGCGATCGTGGTCGTCGGCCCGGTCAAGCACCTGAAGGAAATGATGGCGGCCGCCGGGCAGGCCTCGTGGAAGGTCACCGGCTGGGTCGAAGGAGGCCGGGAACGGCAGGAATCGGTGGCCCGTGGCCTTCTGGCCTTGCCGGAAGGCGCCGATCACGTGCTGGTCCACGATGCCGCACGGGCGCTGGTCGAGCCGCCGCTCCTGGAGCGGGTGATTGCCGACGGGCTCGAGCACGGCGCCGCGATCGCGGCGATTCGACTGGCGGATACGCTGAAACGTGGCAGTCTTGACGTCGTGGAAGACACCGTGCCGCGAGCCTCCCTCTGGTGCGCCCAGACGCCCCAGGTCTTCCGACGCGCATGGCTGGAAGAGGCGCACCGCTCGGCGCCGAAGAACGCCACCGACGACGCGATGCTGGTCGAGGCGCTCGGCAAGCGGGTCCACCTCACCGAGGGAGACCCACTCAACTTCAAGATCACCACGCCACGGGACCTGGAGCTCGCCGAGGCGTGGCTCACACGAGCTCCCGCGAGGACCTGATGGGTCTCCGAGTCGGGATCGGCTACGACATTCATGCGGTGGCGAAGGACCGCAAGCTGATACTGGGCGGCGTGTCCTTCGACATCGACTGGGGCCTCGCCGGACACAGCGATGCCGACGTCCTCTGCCATGCGATCGGCGACGCCGTGCTCGGCGCGGCAGGCCTCGGAGATCTCGGACGGCATTTCCCACCCACCGATCCGCGCTGGAAGGATGCTTCGAGCATCCATCTGCTCGGGCTGATCCGCGCCATGCTGCACGGCGCGGGCGCGCGCGTGGTCAACGTCGACTCGACCGTGGTGGCTCAGGAGCCGAAGCTCGCGCCGAAGATCGTCGAGATGTGCCGGAACATCGCCACCGCGCTGCAGATCGGCGCGGACCAGGTGTCGGTGAAAGCCACGACCAACGAGGCGCTCGATGCGCTTGGCCGCAGCGAAGGCATCGCTGCCTGGGCCGCGGTGCTCATCGAGCTCGAAGACTAGCCTCGCGGCGACATCCAGACCCTGCGAGACAAGAACAGCGTCCGGAGCGAGGCCGCCGCCGATTCTGCTAGCCTCCCCGGCTCATGTCCGGCCCTTCTGACGTCCGTGTTCGCTTCGCCCCCAGTCCCACGGGATGGCTCCATGTCGGCGGAGCGCGCACCGCGTACTTCAATTGGCTGTTCGCGCGCCGCCACCATGGGGCGCTGGTGCTGCGGATCGAGGACACCGATGTCGAGCGCTCGAGCGAAGCCAGCGAGCGCGGCGTGCTCGAGGATCTCGGCTGGCTCGGTCTCGACTGGGACGAGGGGCCCGACCGCGGAGGCGCCTTCGGTCCTTACCGGCAGAGCGAGCGGCTCGCGATCTATCGGGAGTGGGTCGAGCGGCTGATCGCACAAGGCGCCGCGTACCCCTGCTTCTGCACCGACGCCGAGCTGGAGGCGCGCCGGGCGGCGGCGCTCGCCGCCGGCCGGCCGCCGCAATACGACGGCCGTTGCCGCACCATGGCCATCGCCGAGCGCGATCGCGCGCGCGCCGAGGGGCGCTCGGAAAGCGTGCGCTTCGCGGTCGCGGCCCGCGATTGGGTCCTCCATGACCTGGTGCGCGAAGAGGTGCGCTTCCCGTCCGGCATGGTGGGGGATTTCGTGCTGCTGCGATCGAGCGGGCTGCCGACGTACAATTTCGCGTGCGTCGTGGACGATGCCTCCATGCGGATCAGTCATGTGATCCGCGCCGAGGAGCATCTGCCCAATACGGTGCGGCAGCTCATGCTCTACGGCGCGTTCGGGCTCGACCCGCCGCGCTTCGCGCACGTGCCGCTGATCCTCAACGCGGACCGCACCAAGATGAGCAAGCGGACCGGCGAAGCCGCGGTGGCGGTCGGCGACTGGCGGCAGGCCGGATACGTGCCCGAGGCCCTGCTCAGCTATCTGGCGCTGCTCGGCTTCCACCCCGGAGACGACCGCGAGATCCTGTCACGCGCCGAGCTGCTCGAGGCCTTCGACCTTGGCCGTGTCGGCCGCAGCGGATCGGTCTTCGATCCCGACAAGCTTCGCTGGGTGAACGCGCACTATCTCCACCACGCCACCGGCGAGCAGCTGCGGGCCTGGGCGGGGCCGTTCCTGCCGAAGGCGGCGCGCGACCTCGAACCGGCACGGCTCGAGGCCCTGCTGGCCGCGATCCGCGGCAACCTCACGACGCTCGCCGACGTCGCCGCGGAGCTGGGGCCATTCCTCGGCGACGGAACGCTCGAGCTCGAGGCCGACGCGCGTGCGGTGCTGGAGACCGAGGGCGCGCGCGCGTTGTGCCGGGCGCTGGGCGCCGAGCTCGAGTCGCTTGCGGACTGGAGTGGAGACAGGTTTAAATCCGCGGTTCAAACAGTCGGTCGGTCGCTCGGAATCAAGGGTCGCGAGCTGTTCCAGCCTCCGCGCGCCGCGCTCACCGGGCGCACGCACGGTCCGGAGCTTCCCGTCGTCGCCGAGCTCCTGGGTCGCGATCTGAGCCTCGCGCGCCTTCGCGCCGCGGGAGGAACTTCCAAGTGAGGTGGGCGTGAAGGTGGCCGTATTGATGGGAGGCCGTTCCTCGGAGCGCGAGATCTCGCTGCGCACGGGCCGCGGGATCGCGCAAGCCGTGCGCAATCTCGGACACGAGGTGGTGGCCATCGACGCCGCCAACGGACGATTGCTGCCGGCCGGCGATGAAGAGCGCGGAGCGCTTCCCTCCTCGGCCCTCGAGCCCCACGGCGAGGCCGCGCTGTCGCGCCCGGAAACGCTGGCGGGCGCCGACGTGATCCTGATCGCCCTCCACGGCGCCGCGGGTGAGAACGGCACGCTGCAGGCCCTGCTCGATCTTTCGGGCAAGCCCTACACCGGGTCCGGCATGATGGCCAGCGCGCTGGCGATGAACAAGGCGATGGCGAAGCGGTTGTTCGAGCATGACGGAATCCCCACGCCGCGCTGGCGGCTGCTTCCGCCCGATGCCACGACCGCGTCTTTCGAACCCGAGTCGATCGGCGGATTTCCGCTGGTGGTGAAGCCGAACGAAGAAGGCTCGAGCGTCGGGCTCACCGTGGTCGAGAGCGCAGGAGATCTCGAGGATGCGCTGCGTCTCGCAGGCGATCTGGGTGAGATCCTGGTGGAGGAGTTCATCGAAGGGCGCGAGCTGACCGTGTCGATGCTCGGCGAGCGCGCGCTTCCGATCGTCGAGATTCGTCCCAAGAGCGGCCTGTACGATTACGAGTCGAAGTACACGGCCGGCCGGAGCGAGTACTTCTGCCCCGCCGATCTGCCGGAAGCGATCGCGGCCAAGGTCCAGGATCTCGGGCGGAGGGCTGCCGCCGTGCTGGGCTGCCGCGGCGTGTCTCGCGTGGACTTCCGCCTCGACGCGCGCGAAGTTCCCTACTGCCTCGAAGTGAACACGGTGCCTGGCATGACCCCGACGAGCCTCGTGCCCATGGCGGCGAAGGCGATCGGGATGAGCTACGACCAGGTGGTGCAGGCCATGATCGATCTGGCGATCGCCGACTCGCGGCGACGCCTACACTCGGCGTCCAAGCACTGACGGAGACTCCATGGACCGAACGCTGGGATTCCTGAAGGACCTCGTCGAGGCGCACGGAGCACCTGGTTTCGAGGGGGACGTGGTGCCCGTGATGGAGAAGCACCTCAAGGGTGTCGGCCCATTCTCGCGCGACAAGCTCGGCAGCTTCATGTGCGAGAAGAAGGGCACGAGCGCGGCTCCGCGGGTCATGCTCATGGGACATCTCGACGAAGTGGCGTTCATGGTCAAGTCGATCACCAAGGAAGGCTTCGTGAAGTTCCTGCCGCTCGGCGGATGGTGGGGCCACGTCGTGCTCGGCCAGCGTCTGATCATCAAGACCCGCAAGGGTGACGTGATCGGCGTGGTGGGCTCCAAGCCGCCTCACGAACTGCGCGATGAGGACCGCAAGCGGGTCCTCGAGATCAAGGACCTGTTCATCGACGTGGGGGCGACCGCCGATTGGGACGTGAAGAAGAAGCTCGACATCCGGCCCGGCGATCCCATCATTCCCGACTCGGCATTCACGGTCATGGCCAATCCCGACCTGTTGCTGGCCAAGGCGTGGGACAACCGCATCGGCTGCGCGATCGCGGCCGAGACCGCGCGCCGGCTTTCGGGCGTGTCCCACCCCAACACGGTGATCGCGGGCGCGACGGTTCAGGAGGAAGTGGGGCTGCGCGGCGCCATGACGTCGGTCTACAAGGTCCAGCCCGACGTCGCCTTTGCGCTCGACGTGGGCATCGCGCACGACACGCCGGGCACCGAGGGGGATGAGCGCCTCGGAGGGGGGCCGCTCGTCGTGGTCTACGACGCCACCTCGATCCCGAACCGCGGTCTGCTCGATCTGGTGACGGACACCGCCCGCAAGCTGCGCATGTCGCTGCAGTTCGAATCGGTGGAGCGCGGCGGTACGGACGCCGGACGCTTCCATGTGCACGGGCAGGGCGTGCCCAGCATTTCCATGGGAGTGCCGGCCCGCTATATCCACAGCCATGTCAGCATCATCGATCGCAGAGACTTCGAGAGCACCGTTCGTCTGCTTCTCGCCATCATCAAGCGTCTGGACGCGAAGACGGTCGCCGGTCTGACCCGTTAGACGACAGGAGCCCGGGGAGCCCGCGGATGAACGTCGCATGGATGCTGATCACCCGGCTGATTCCAGAGACCGAGAGGCTCCTGGACATCGGGCTGCGCCTCGGGATCGCGATCGTCTTCGGCTTCCTGGTCCAGCGCGTCCTCTTCCTCATCGTGGGGCGCAGCGAGGGCTGGATCGAGCGCGTCGGACATGGAAGCGCGATGGCCAAGAAGCGCGCGAAGACGATCGGGCAGATCTTCCGCAGCCTGATCACGGTGTTGGTGGTCGGCGGTGTGGTCCTGTACGGGCTCAGCGTTCTTGGATGGGACGTGCGTCCTCTGCTGGCGACCGCCGGGATCGCCGGCGTCGCGCTCGGCTTCGGGGCTCAGTCACTGGTGAGGGACGTGATCGCGGGGATCTTCATCATCGCCGAGGACCAGTTCGGAGTCGGTGACCTCATCGAGGTCAACGGCAAGGCGGCGACCGTCGAGGGGCTGACCGTGCGCTGTGCAACCCTGCGCGACTTCAACGGCTTCCTTCACTTCGTGCCGAACGGCGAGATGAAGATCGTGGTCAATCGCAGCCGCGGTTGGAACCGCCTGGCGGTCGATGTGCCGATCGCCCACGACGAGGATCTGGAGCGCGCGCTCGAGGTGTGCCGGCGCGTGGCTGCCGCGATGAGCGCGGAGGGTGCCTGGCGTGCCAAGCTTCTCGACGACGTCCAGGTGTGGGGCGTGGACTCCTTGAGCCCGACCGAGATGCTGATCCGGCTCGTGGTGCGCGCTGAGCCCGGACCCGACGTGCACGAAGCCGCGCGTGAGCTGCGCCGGCGCCTGCACGGCGCGCTGGCCGAAAGCGAAGTGCGCCTGACCGCGCAGCGCGAGATCCTGATCAGCCCTTCGGACGCAGCACAGGTGCGGCGCCAGGGCATTTCACCCGACGCGCGAGCTTCGTAGGGAGAGAGAAGGCCGATGGGATTGCGGATCTACGACACGCTGACTGGAGAGAAGCGGGAGTTCACGCCGATCACGCCCGGCCGCGTCGGCATGTACGTGTGCGGGATGACGGTCCAGGACAAGCCGCATGTGGGCCACATCCGCGCGTCGCTGTCGGGCGAGCTGATGCGACGCTACTTCGAGCATCTGGGTTTCGAAGTCACGTACGTCTACAACTTCACCGACGTCGACGACAAGATCATCGAGAAGGCCAACAAGGAAGGCGTGGAGTTCGACACGGTGAGCGAGCGCAACATCGATGCCTATCTCCGCTACGCGGACCTCCACAACATTCTGCGAGCCACGGTCTATCCACGGGCCACGCGTCACATCGGCGAGATCCTCGCGCTGATCCAGAAGCTGTTCGACCGGGGCATGGCCTACGCCGCCGGCGGCGACGTGTACTACGAGGTTCGCAAGAAGCCGGACTACGGAAAGCTCTCGGGCCGGAACGTGGACGACATGCGAGCGGGTGCGCGCATCGAGGTCGGCGAGCACAAGCGCGACCCGCTCGACTTCGTCCTGTGGAAGGGCGCCAAGCCCGACGAGCCCGCGTGGGACAGCCCTTGGGGGCGCGGTCGTCCGGGATGGCACATCGAGTGCTCGGCGATGAGCATGAAGTACCTGGGTGAGACCTTCGACATTCACGGCGGAGGCCAGGACCTGATCTTTCCTCATCACGAGAACGAGATCGCCCAGTCCGAAGGCGCCAATGGCAAACCGCTGGCGAGCTTCTGGACCGAGAACGGCATGGTGAACCTGACCGGCGAAAAGATGTCGAAGAGCACGGGGCTGCTCTTCTACGCCGAGGACATCGCCGCGCGCCACGACCCGGAGGTCGTGCGCTACTACCTCTTGTCGACTCACTACCGGAGCCCGATCGAGTTCAGCGAGGAGCGCCTGGCGGAGGCCGGGGTCGCCTACCAGCGTCTTCGCGGCCCGCTCGAGCGTGCCGAGGTCTGGTCGACCGCCGGAGGGTCAGGGGACCTCGGAGGTGGCTTGAAGCACGCCCACGAGGAGGCGGAGCGCCTATTCCGGGAGTCCATGGACGACGACTTCAACAGCGCCAAGGCCCTGGGCCACCTGTTCGACTTCGCCCGGGAGGTCAACCGGGCGTTCGACGAAGGCGCCGACTCGGAAGCGCGCGCCGCGGCACGCCGGCTCTTCGCGCTCGGCCAGATCCTCGGGCTCTTCTGGAAGCCACCGGCGGCGGAGACCTGGAGTCCGGACGTCCTCCAGCTCGTCGAAGCCCGTGAATCTGCGCGCAAAGCTCGTAACTGGAAGGAAGCGGACGAGCTGCGCGGGCGCCTGCTGGAGAAGGGCGTACTGGTGGAAGACAGCTCCTCGGGACCTCGGCTGAAGCGCCGGTCCTGATTCGAAAGCAGCGTTGCCCACCGACGCTGCTCGAGTGCCCGGAAGTGCCGGACCGCGCCGGTCATTCCCTTGGGGCTCGATGCCCAGGGATTGCAAAAAGCTGTTGACCCCAGGGCCTTGGCAGTCTTGACTCTATCCAGGCCCGGGTGGCAACAGCTCTGTCGTCGGGGACTCTTCCCCGCCCCTTCATCCCCAACGACAGAGTCTGGAGCATGTTCCTGGTGCTCAGGATCTCGACCGTCCCAAGCGCCGATCGAAGCAGTGCAGTTATCTGGGGGAGAAGAGTTCTGGATATGCACGGAATGAAGAAGAACTGGTTGAGCCTCTCACTGCTGTTGTTCGCTCTGGCGACCCCGATCAACGCCAAAGCGGATTACTACTGGCAATCGAATCCAGGGGGAGTCACGGGCGGTGATGACGGAGGTGGCGACCCCGGAGGGGATCCGGATGGTCCTTTCGGTTCGAGAATGGCTCCCGGACAGCGCTCCGGCGGCACCGGTGGTAATGACAGCAGGTACCAAGTGAACCGGCCTCTGGGTTCGGACACCTGGTTGTTGAGGCGATACCTGACGCTGTTGTCGGGTCTGCGCAGCTTCTACCTGCGCTTCTAGACTCGGGGATCCGGCGTACGCCGAACCCTGGCGTACGCCGGAACATACGGAGAGCTGCGAGTGCCGAGCTTCGACCCTCGTCGCATCGCGGATCTCGAGGAACGGTTGGCCACCCCCCCGGCCGTGGGGGGCGAGACCGTGCCCGAACTCGAGATGCTTGCGGATATCTACCTTCAGGCCGACAGCTACGTGCCGGCCCTGGAGACCATTCAACGACTCTTGGGGCTGCCCCAGGCTTCGTCGCTGTCGCCGTCGCGGCGCGCGGCGTTCGAAGTCAAAGCGGTCGAATGCCGCATCGCGCAGGGCGACAACGCGGCGGCGGTGGCCCATTGCCGGGAAATCATGACGTACGAGCACGAGATCGAGTCGCTCTCGGTCCGTGCGCTCCTGCATCTCAGGGCGGCTAAGGCTCTGAACCAGCTGGCGCGGTTCGATGAATGCCGCGAGCAGGCGGAGGAGGGGCTCGCTCTGGCCGACAAGGCCCAGGACGTTGGTCTCTCCGCCCTGGCCTTGAATGCGCTGGGACGCGTCGCCTATCGAGAGGGCGACCTCATGCGCGCCCGAGACTTCTACGAGCAGGCGCTGGTGCTCTACCGGCGTCTCGGCGACGAGCAGATGTGCGCGGGCTGCCGCAACAACCTCGGGCTCATCCACAAGAACCTTTGCGAGTGGGATGCCGCGATCGGACACTTCCGCGGGGCGCTGGAGTGCTTCCGCCGCCTCGGCCACTTCACCCATACGGGTCTCCCGCTGCTGAACCTGGGCATCGTGTATCAGAAGCGAGGCGACTGGGATCGCGCACTCGACTATTACCAGCAGTCCGAACGCGTCTACCTGCAGATCGGCGAGAGCTTCGGTCTGGCTCGCGTCGCGATCGGCATCGGCAACATCGCGCGACTGAAGCGCCGCTTCACCGAGGCCGAGACGACTCTTCTCGGCGCCCTCGACCGCGCGCGCGCCCACGATGCGCGCCGCGAGGAAGTGCTGGCGCTGGAGTTCCTGGGCGAGCTCGACTACGACCGTGGCCGGCCGGAAGTTGCGCTTCGCCGCTACGACGAAGCGCTGGTCCTGGCCGAGCGCGTGGCTCCCGAAGGGGACCTGGTCGTCGAGCTCGAACGGCGACGCGCCGAAGCTCTGTGCGCACTCGGCCGGCTCGACGATGCCAGCCTCGCGTGCGACCGGGCTTCTCGTCAGGCGCGCCTGACCGATGATCGCCTGGAGCACGCCGTGGCGCATCGTGTGAACGGTGACATCGCCTGGGCTCGGGGACAGCAATCCGACGCGCTTCAGCTCTGGTCCATCGCCGCCAGTCTTCTTGCCGAATGCCACGAGCGCTACGAGCTCGGGCGCACGCTTCTGTCGATGTCGCGAGCCGCCCAGGATCCGCGAGAAGCCAGGCGCCACCTGTACCGCGCGAGTGCTCTTTTCTCCGAGCTTCCGACCGCTCACTGGCTCGATCAGGCGGAGAGCGAGCTGCAGCGTTACCTCACCGACCAGCGGCCACCCGAGCGTCCGTCATCGCCGATTGGCCGCCGGCTCCGGGCCCCCGGTCTCGTGGCCTGCTCGTTGCCCATGCAGCGCGCCGAGGCCCTGGCGCGTCGCGCCGCCGCCACCGAGCTGTCGGTGCTGATCACCGGCGAGACCGGAACCGGAAAGGAGCTGATCGCGCGCACCATTCACACGCTCTCGACGCGAGCGCGGGGGCCCTTCCTGGCGATCAACTGCGGAGCGCTGCGCGCCGATCTCGCGCTCTCTCAGCTCTTCGGCCACCGCAAGGGCGCGTTCACCGGCGCTCATGCCGAGGGTTTGGGGCTCGTGCATGCCGCCAATAACGGCACGCTGTTCCTGGACGAAGTCGGGGATCTGCCCTCCGACGTGCAGGTCACGTTGCTGCGGTTCCTCGAGAGCGGCGAGTTCCTCCGCCTGGGTGAGACCCAGGTGCAGCGCGCCGACGTTCGCGTCCTGGCGGCCACCAACCGCGAGCTGCGCGATGCGGTCGAGCGCGGCGGCTTCCGCCGCGACCTGCTGTTCCGGCTCAACGAGGTGGAGATCACGCTGCCGGCGCTGCGGGATCGCCAGGAAGACATCGTTCCCCTGGCCCGCCACTTCCTGAGCTTCTACGCCGGCCTCGAGGGGCCGAAGCTGTCACGCGACGCCGAAGCGGTGCTCGGTTCGTACGCCTGGCCCGGCAACGTGCGCGAGCTCGAGAACGTCATGCGGCGTGTGGCTGCTCTGCATGCCAGCACTTCGCTCGTGGACTCGGAATCTCTGCTGCCCTTCCTGGGTGGCGCCTCCACCCCGATGGCGCCGTCCCTGGACTCGGCGGTGGACGAGCGCGGCCGCATCCTCATGGCGCTCGAAGAGGTGGGCGGAAACAAGAGCCGCCTCGCCAAGATGCTGGGCGTGAGCCGCAAGACCCTCTACGCCCGCATCAAGAAACTCAATATCAGCCTCGAGTAGCTCCCGCTCTCGCCTCCACGGCTGTTTACCTGCGCCACGACTGTTTCCTCGACTGTTACCTCACCTAGATTCAACCGGCCCAACGACTTTGCCGTGAATGTCCCGTCTGGGCTGTGGACTGAGGTGACAGACCGCCTCGGAACCGCACCCGTCGCCGGAATCGCGTCGCTGGCTCGACTTGCCAAATATTTCAAGCAGTTATGGCTGTGTCAGCGAGCTTGAGCCACCACCCATTGCATTTGGCACGCACAGTGCTCAGGCACACAGCAGGGGATACGGGGAAAGCGGGTCGGGAGTCCAGTTTCCGAGACAGCTCCCGACCCGTGCATCAGAGCAAAACGATTTGCCCAGCAGAGGCGGCGGCCAGAAGGCGGGTAGGGCTCGAATCCCGCGACCAGAGGGCGCCGTGACTTCCCACCGAAAGTGGGGTGAGAGGCAAACAAAGGTCGTTCTAGCTAGTTGGTGAGTCGTCAGCTGAAGTTCGTCACAAAAAAACTGAATACGCCCGGTCAACGAAGTCGGGAGGACAGTGGAGCTACAACCCGGTCATTCACTGCTCTCTCGAGAAGAGGCGGCCGGAGAGACGGAAGATCGACACATCCGTTTCTCCAGGTCGCCTTTTCGCTTGCCCCCCAACGGTTGAGGGGGTTTGGGTCGCGTGCTAAGGTGCGGTCATGAACGCTCCCTTTGCATCACCTCGAAAGGCGCGGCCGCTCGCGCCGGTTGCATACATGCTGGCTCTCTCTGCGCTCACGTACGCGCTCGTCGTGGGATGTGGTGGAGGCCAGGAGAGCGGCAATCAAGCAGCGAGTTCCCCCACCACCACGACGACCACGCCCCCGTCGCAACCAGCGACCGACACCGGCGCCGTCGCAGCGGATCCCATCGCGCACGGAAAACAGGTCTACCAGGCGCGCTGCGTTCTCTGCCACGGACCCGAAGGCAAGGGTGATGGACCGGCATCGGCGGCTTTGAATCCAAAGCCGCGGAACCACACCGATGGCAGCTACATGAATTCGCAGACCGACGAGCAGCTGTTGGCCGTGATCCACAACGGCAAGGGCGCGATGCCGGCCTGGAAGGCGGTGCTCACCGAGCAGGAGATGCAGGACGTCCTCAAGTACGTGAGGACCCTCGCCAAGTAAGCTGGGAAGGGGCCCGGAAGCTTGACACCACCGGACCCCTTGCTACCTTTCCGCGGGTTTGGCGGTCGCTGGCGTAGCTCAATTGGTAGAGCATCTCATTTGTAATGAGAGGGTTGGGGGTTCGAGTCCCTTCGCCAGCTCATCGTGGTCGCCGGTCAGTTCTCGCCGAGCGAGCCCGCTGCCCAGTGGAGGGGTTCCCGAGCGGCCAAAGGGAACAGACTGTAAATCTGTCGGCTTAAGCCTTCGGAGGTTCGAATCCTCCCCCCTCCACCATCATCATCATGAGCAACGACAATGGCTTGTGCGGGAATAGCTCAGTGGCTAGAGCGTCAGCCTTCCAAGCTGAGGGTCGCGGGTTCGAATCCCGTTTCCCGCTCCAATTTCAGGATTCAAAGAGTGGCTGCGGCTCCTGGCCGAGTCGTCGCAAAACGAAAACTTGCCTAGTTTTGCATTGACAGCCCCGAGAACCGGTCCTTAGATTCCGGGGCTCGCATTCCTCCCGCACGACTTTCCCGCTCCGAAAGTCGGCCTGGGGGGGTGCGTCTTCGTGCGTCGGACGCTGAGCCGCGTTGTTAGTTGCAGCACTCCACCCTTGCGTATGTCCAGCTGCGGTGCTGCCAGAGAAGTCCGTCGAACGCGCCCACGTAGCTCAGTCGGTAGAGCATTTGCATGGTAAGCAAAAGGTCAGCGGTTCGATTCCGCTCGTGGGCTCCACACTTCACGGGGCCGCTCGTGATGGACGTGGACCGCGGACGTCGGAGCTTGTGAACGGCGGCCGCGGGAATCGATGAGGGAGCATCCGGCGACGCTGGGTCCGCCGCCGGGAGTTTGAAACGAAGAGCGCGCCGCCCCGAAGGCCGCGCGCGAGAGCAGTCGGCCGAGTGACAGCCGCCCATACAGGAGTCTCGAGATGGCCAAGCAGAAGTTCGAGCGGACGAAGCCGCACGTGAACGTGGGGACGATTGGTCACGTGGACCACGGGAAGACGACCTTGACGGCGGCGATCACGATGGTGTTGGCGCAGAACAATCCGACGATCCAGGTGCGTGAC
>DASTBI010000187.1 GCA_035712145.1 Candidatus Eisenbacteria bacterium
ACCTCTCCCGCCGCACGGGCGCGGGCCATGGCCACCCGCCGCTCGAGCCGCTCGAGCTCGACGATCCCGACCTCGCGGACGGTGAGGGATTCCTCGGCGAAGAGCTCGGCGAACTGCTCGGCGAGCGCCTCACGCTCTCGCGCTGGCGACAGACGGTCGCGCAGTCGCTTGAGCCCGCGCCTCGCCCGTCGAACCGCTCCCGGCTCGAACGCCTCGGCCCAGGCCGTGAGCGCGCTCTCGAGTCGCCTGCAGGCGACGCGCAGATCGTGGATGGCCTCGGGGTCGCGGCCCGCTCGAACGCGGACCGCCGCGGAGTCGATCGCGCCCATCAGGCGCCGAACCAGCGCGACGACATCCGTCCGGCGCCCGCGCGCGGGACCTACCGCGGTGAGATGCGCGGTGGTCATGGACCGAACGAGCCAGAGTCGCCGGCCCGCAGCAACGCGGTGACGCGATTGCAGAGGTCGTCGGAGATCTCGTCCACGTTGCCGGTCGCATCGATGGGGTAGAAGTCGTATTCACGGGACAGGCCGTCGAGCTCGGTGATCACCCGCTGCTGGTAGCGGATGAAGGACTCGAACAGGTCCTCCCCCATCGGGATGTCCATGCCGGACTCCCAGTAGTCGAAGCCGCCGTTGGCGAGCACGCGAGGCACGAGTTCCGGGACCTCGATGCGCAGGTAGAAGACGGCGTCGGGCTTGAGCGAGAAGGAGTAGACCTGCTTGACCCACTCGGGATCGGCGCCGCGGGCGATGGCGCGCACGATCAGCGAATAGATGTAGCGATCCGTGAGCATCACGAATCCCGAGCGCAGCGCGGGAATGATCTGGTGCTCGAGACGGTCGGCGAAGTCGGTCGCGTAGTAGAGATTGTAGGCGGTGGAAGCCAGGGTATTCCCCATCTTGGCGCGGCGGATCCCGCGGCTCGCCAGATCGGACCGGGTCAGTCCGGTCTCGGCAACCGCATAGCCGGAGCGCTCGAGGTGAGCGCGCAGGCGATCGATGTGGGTGGTGCGCCCGACGCCGTCGGTTCCCTCGACCACGATCAGCCAGCCGGAAAGGTCGGTCAGCTGGAGGCCCGGAATATTGCCGCCGTAAGTCTCAGCGCGCCGCATGCTGGAGCCTCGGTCCCTTGATGTCGGCCAGCATGGGCAGAATGGTCTCGCGTAGCTGCCGCTGCTGGACCTCCACGGGAAGCACCGCGTCCATGACGTGCAGCCCGTACTCCTGAACCAGCTTCTCGTACTCGACCAGGATGCGGGACTGGAAGATCCGGTAGGACTCGCTCGCATCCGGATGAAGCCCCAGGTCCATGCCCGCTTCGTAGTACTTGAGCTTGGGCCGGCCGCTGAGGATGCGCTTGAGGGCGACTTCGAGCGGCGTGCGGAAATAGAAGGCCAACGTGGGCGCCGGTGCGAAGCGATAGAGGCTCCTCACCCACTGCGGGTCCACGCGACGCGCCACATCACGCGCGAAAGCCGTGTACACGTAGCGGTCGGCCAGCACGATCGCGCCGGCCTTGAGCGAGGGCACGATCTCGCGCTCGACCCGGTCGGCGAAATCGGTGGCGTGGATGAGCGAGAAGGTGAGCGGCGTGAGGAGCTGCCGCTTCTTTCCGCGGCTGGTCGTCTCGCGCACGATCGGCGACGAGTTCCACTCGCTGTAGACGACCAGGAATCCTTCGCTGCGCAGCCATTGCGCGAGCAGCGTGAGCTGGGTGCTCTTGCCCGAGCCGTCCACGCCCTCGACGATGAAGAGCCGGCCCGGATACGGCCAGATGGGTCCGGTCTGCGGTGGAAGCGGATCGTTCATACCTTGGCCTTCTTCGAGTGACGGACATGCCGGCGCAGCACGCCGGGAGTCAGGAACCACTCGAGGTGCCCCGACCCGGCCGCCACCTGTCCCTCGAAGGAGATGACGCACGCACCGGCCTTCTTGAGCGGCAAAGCGGCGGGCGCGCCGATCAGCAACACGCCGGCGAGCTTGCCGAGGTCCGGCTCGTGGCCGACCAGCGCCACGGTCTCGTCGGGCGGAAGCTTCGACAGCCGCTCGAGCACCGTGCGGAAAGAATGACCCGGCGCCAGCGCGTCGAACGTCTCGGGCTTGGCCCGGTCTTCGCAGGTTTCGGCCAGGATCTGCGCGGTTTCGGCCGCGCGGGTCAGCGGACTGGTGAGGATGCGGGAGAGATCGCGCTCCAGGCGGATCAGGCCGCGGCAGGCGAGCTGCGTGCGGGCGATGCCGCGCGGCGTCAGCGGCCGCGCATCATCGTCCGCCCATCGCTCGGGATCGCGTTTTCCGGCTGGTCCGTGCCTGAGTAGAACGACCCGCATGGTGGTTTCACGACCTGACTTGGAGGTGCGAGGGTGCTTCCGACTTCGAGGGAGAAGCATCAACACTACCCGTCGCCGGCATGGACCGGCAACGACGGTGAAGTGTAGCGCATAAGTGATTCCGACACCAACAGATACGACGCCTTCGGGTTGGCCGCTCGCGGGGCCTGGCTGCGGCCCCAATCCGTGCTTTGTGAATGCCGACGCGGTGCCGCTACCATGCGCCGTCCGATGCCCCGAGTCCAAGGTCCGCCCTCGAACGCGACGCTCTACAGCGCGTTCGTAGGCTGCGTGCTGATCTGGGGCAGCACTTTCCTCGTCATCGCCATCGGCAACGACGCCGTTCCCCCGGTGTGGGGCGCGACCCTGCGGCTCGCGGTGGCGGCGGCGATCCTGTTCGCGATCATGGCGGTGCGGCGCCTTCCGTTTCCGCGTGGCGCGGCGCTGCGCAGCGCTTCGGTCTACGGCTTCTGCCAGTTCGGGCTCAACTTCCCTCTGCTCTATCTCGGCGAGATGACCGTGCCCTCGGGACTGGCGGCGGTCGTGTTCGCCACGATTCCCCTCTCCACCATCTTCTTCGCGCGCGTCTTCGGCCTCGAGCGTCTGTCGCGGCGCCGCATCCTCGGCGGCCTCATCGCGCTGGGCGGCATCGTGCTGATGTTCTCGTCCCAGCTCCAGGCGGCGGTCCATCCGCTCGGATTGGTGGAGGTCCTGATCGCCACCTGGGTCGCGTGTCTGGGCTCGGTGGCCCTGAAACGCGGCCCTCGGCAGTCGCCGATCATCACCAACGCGGTCGGTTGCCTGGTGGGGATGCTGGCGTGCCTCTTGTGGACCACCTTGCTGCGCGAGCCGATGCGAGTGCCGACGACGTGGGAGGAGATCGCGCCGATCCTCTATTTGGCGGTTGCCGGGTCGGTCGGCGCGTTCGTGCTGTGGGCATGGCTGGTGAACCACTGGGAGATCTCGCGCACCAGCTACATCGCGGTCATCCTGCCACCCGTCGCGGTGAGCCTCGGCGCCCTGGTCCGGCACGAGCGCCTGGGAGTGTCGACGCTGATCGGCGCGGCGGTCGTGCTGGCGGGCGTGACGGTGGGACTGCGGTCCCCGGCCCCTCAGCCCTCTCCGGTCTCGAGCTCCAGCAAGGCCTCGACCGGATAGGACGCCAGCATCGCGCGTCCACCGAGATCCTTCAGCTCGATCAGGAACAGCAACGCCTCGACCCGGGCTTCGAGCTGCTCGACCAGGCGCGCGGTCGCCGCCGCGGTGCCTCCCGTCGCGAGCACATCATCCACGATCACCGCGCGCTGTCCGCTGCGCAGCGCGTCGGCCTGGATCTCGAGCGTGTCTTCCCCGTACTCGAGCGAATAGACCTGACGCACGGTCGGACCCGGGAGCTTCCCGAACTTGCGGGCCGGCACCAGCGGCACGTTCCAGGCGAGCGCAAGGCCGACGCCAAACAGGAATCCCCGCGACTCGATCGCCACCACGGCGTCGGGCGGCTCGACGCGATCCGCCATCGAGCGGATCGCCTGAGACAACGCGCGCGGCTCGGCCAGCAGCGGCGTGATGTCCTTGAAGACGATCCCGCGTCGCGGAAAGTCCGGGACGTCGCGGATGAAGCGGCGAAGGTCGAGCTCGGGGTTCAATGGATGACGGTGCCGGAAGCGCGCTCCAGCTCGTGGTAGTCGAGGGCGCGTCGCAGCTTGTCGAGCGCGCGCGCCTCGATCTGGCGGACTCGCTCGCGCGAGATCCCGAAGTGCTCGCCGGTCTGCGCCAGGGTGCGCGCGACGCCGTCGTAGAATCCATAGCGGATGCGCAGGATCTGCTCCTCGCGCTGGCTGAGCGACCGCAGCAGCCGGTCCAGCTTCTCGTGCTCGAGCTGGATCTCGACCAGGCGCTCCACCGAGGGCGGCGCCTCGCCGAGGTCCTCGGTCGAGAGCTGCTCGAACGCTTCGAGCCCCGAGCCTTCGTCGAGCGAGCGCAGGCCCGTGATCAAGGCGGCCAGTCGCTCGGCGCGGGGCGTGGAGATCCCGAGCTCCACCGCGATCTCGTCCATCCGCGGCTCGCGGTTGAGCCGCGCTCGCAGGGTGCGCTCGGCGCGATTGAAGCGGCTGACCTGCTGGAACATCTGCACCGGAATGCGGACCGAGCGGGACTGCTCGGCGAGACCGCGCAGGATCGCCTGGCGGATCCAGATCGCCGCGTAGGTGCTGAAGCGCAGGCCACGTTCGGGCTCGAAGCGATCGACCGCCATGATGAGTCCGAGATTGCCTTCCTCGATCAGGTCGAGGAGCGGCAGGCCACGGCTGCGATAGCTCCGGGCGACGTGCACCACCAGCCGGAGATTGGCGAGGATGATCCGCTTGCGCGCCAGCTCGTCCCCTGCACGCGAGCGATAGGCGATCTCGATCAGATCCTCATGCGTGAGCAGCGGGATGCGCCCGATTTCGCCGAGATAGATGTCGAGGAGGTCGCGCTCCGGCTCGCCTGCCGGAATGACCTGGTCCGCGGCCGTGGGCTCTTCGTCGGTCTCGGGGAGCGAGAGGCCCGAGCGTTGCGCGTCGGCGCGAAAGCGCTCGAAGGCGACCGGATCGAAGTCCGGATCGACCAGCAAGGCTTCGTAGTCTCGCACCCTCACCTCTCCCGCGATCCTCGACTGCTGAAGGATCGACTGGAGGCGCTGGCTGAAGCGGGTGAGCTCCGGTCCGCTCATCTTTCCCCGACTTTCGACAGCCTAATGGACGATCTCGAACCCTTTGAATCCCGACGTCTCTTCGCCCCAGGTTTCGTGGACGCGCTCGACTCGAGCGCCCGCCGGCCCCTCACGCAACCGCTCGAGCCACTCCTCGAGCGCGCTGCGAGCGCCTTCCGCTTCGGCCTCCACGGTCCCGTCCGGGCGATTCCGAACCTGCCCGCTGAGACCGAGGTCGCGTGCCCGCTTCAGGACGAACCAGCGGAAGCCCACTCCCTGAACGCGGCCGCGAACGAGGACGTGAAGACGAGGCATCACGAGCAGGGTAGCATTGGCCCGCGGAACGGTGCCCTGTCAAGCGGGAAGCGCTGCTTCCGCGGGCGAGATGCGGGTGGAATGGTCGGGGCGAGAGGATTTGAACCTCCGACCCCCTGGTCCCGAACCAGGTGCTCTACCAGGCTGAGCCACGCCCCGACGTCATTCGTGCGGCGCTTCGCGTGGGTCCTCACCCTCGGGCCAGGCGTCGCGGCCGACCAGTGGAACGAAGCGGCACTCGCTATGACGCACGTGCTCCCACCGGTTCGTCGCCGCGCGCTTCCAGACCTCGAGGTACTGCAAGCGCGGACCCCCTACGGGAATCACCAAAACACCCCGCTCATCGAGCTGGTCCATCAAGGCCCGAGGGACGCGGGGTGCCGCAGCGGTGACGAGCACCCTAGCATAGGGGGCGTACTCCTGCCACCCGAGGCTCCCGTCACCATGGCGTAGCACGACGTTCGTGATGCCGAGCTGATCGAGCCGGGTGCGCGCCGCGCGCAGCAACGACGGCACGCGCTCCACGCTGAACACGCGCTCGACGATTCGCGCCAGCAGCGCCGTCTGGTAACCGCTTCCGGTGCCGATCTCGAGCACGCGCTGCTCGGGTGAAAGATCGGCCAGCTCGAGCATGCGCGCCACGATCCAGGGCTGCGAGATGGTCTGCCCTTCGACGGTCGGCAGCGCATGATCCCCGTAGGCGCGCGGCCATAGGCTCGCGTCCACGAAGCGGTCGCGCGGGACCGTGGCCATGGCCTCGAGCACCCGCGGGTCGCGAATCCCGCGGGCGACGAGCTGCTCTTCGATCATCCGTCGCCGGGCGATCGTGAAGTCCTTGGTGCCCTGCTCTTTCACGGCTCGAGATTCCAGCGCTCCATGTCCACCACCGCCCGATAGTCGGTGAGATCGAGGGCCAGCGGCGTCACCGAGATGTACCCCTCGCTCACGGCCTGGAAGTCGGTGCCTTCATCGGCCTGCCACACCGGCTCCCGCCCTCCGATCCAATAATAGGCGCGTCCGCGGGGATCGGTCTTCTCGATTAGCGTGTCGGTGTAGACGCGGGTGCCGAGCTTCGTGAACCGCACGCCGCGAACCTCGCTCCACGGCCGATGGGGCAGGTTCACGTTCAGCACCTGCTTGCCGCTCGATCCGCGGCGCATCACCTCCGAGGCGAGGTCGCGGATGAACCGCGCCGGCTCCACGAAGTCCGCGGTCTCCCGGGTCACCAGCGAGGCGGCGATCGCCGGCACCCCCTGCATCGCGCCCTCGATCGCGGCGGCCACGGTTCCCGAATAGAAGACGTCCTCCCCCATGTTCGGTCCGTGGTTGATGCCGGAGACCACCAGATCCGGCTTGTGCTCGAGCAATCCGTGCCAGGCGATGAGCACGCAGTCCGTGGGCGTGCCGTCCACGCTGAAGCGGTTGCCGTCGTGTCGATGGATCCGCAGCGGCCGGTGGAGCGTGAGCGAGTGCGACGTCGCGCTCTGGTCCCGGTCGGGCACCACCACGGTCACCGCGCCGATCTCCGAGAGCGCGCGCTGCAGGGCCACGAGCGCGGGCGCGTGGATGCCGTCGTCGTTGGTGATGAGGATGTTCATGCGGGCTCTCCGCGCTGTGCCTCGCGCATGACGCGCGGCGGCGCCAGGCGCTCGAGCGTGAGCCGCACGAGGACCGAGCCGATCCGCGGCACGTCGCGGAACGGATGGATGTGGCTGCCGGCGTCGCCGTAGACGGTCGGGATCACCACTTCGGTGAAGCGGAAGCCGAGGCGAGACGCGCGCACCACCACCTCGGTCTCCACCTCGTAGCGTCCCGGCGTGATCGGCGTCCGCCGGAGCAGGCGGCCGGTGTAGAGCCGGTAGCCGGACTGGCTGTCGGTCACCGTCTGGCCGGCGAGCCACGTGGTCCAGCCCGATGAGAACGCATTCGCGAAGCGGCGTGCCGGAGGCATCGACGGGGTTCTCGCGCGGACCCCGAGCACGAGGTCGGCGCCTCCCTGCGCGGCCTCGACGAAGGCGGGAAAGCACTCGGGCGGATGCTGTCCGTCGGCATCCAGCGTGACCACGCCGTCGTAGTCGCGCAGCGCCTCGAAGCCGGCGAGCAGCGCGTGGCCCTTGCCGCGGTTGGCGGCGAAGGAGAGAACGCGCGCGCCGTATTGGCGGGCGACTTGGGCCGTCGCGTCCCGCGACCCGTCGTCGACCACCAGCACCTCGGGGGACGCCTCCAGGGCCTGGAGTCCGAGCAGCACCTCGCCCAGCCGCTCGGCCGCCTGGTAGGCCGGGATCAGCGCGGCGACGCGCATCATGCCCACCCGGCGGGCAGCGACTCGAAGGCGCACCATTGCGACGGGTAGCGGCGCAGGAAACGCCGCATCGCGTCGCGATAGCCCCCGCTCGCGCAATCGCGCGGGCTCAGCGGAGCGCCGAAGCAGGCGACATATTGGTTCGGCGCGGTCCTCACCATCACCGCGGGCAGCACCATCGCTCCGGTGCGACGGGCCAGAGCTCCGGCCCACGCGCACACCGAGCTGGTCGCGCCCGTCGCGCGATCGCCGAGCAGCGCGATCCATTCTCCGCGGCGCAGAGCACCGGCCGCGGGCGCCCACAGCGGCCGTCCGTCCAGGGTTTCCACTCCGGCCCGCCGCCGGCACCGCCGGAACAAGCCGTCCACCCAGCGGTGAGGGTGCGGACGCGCGACGACCGAGAGCGGCGCACCGGCGGCGGCCACGAAGGCAGCGCCGCGCTCCCAATTGCCGATGTGCGCGGACAGGAGGATCACGCCGCGCTTTTGACCGAGCGCTCGGTCGAAATGACGGCGTCCGCGGATGATCACCTCGTCGCGCGCGTCTCGGCCGTGGCCGCCGCGCAGGAATTCGACCAGCACGAGCGCGAAGTGCTCGAAGGCCATCCGCGCGAGCCGGCGCCGGCGCTTGGGTGGCAAGCCGGGATCCAGCCGCTCGAGATTGAGCTCGGCCGCGCGACGGGCGGGAGGACGAAGCGCGAAGACGCCTCGCGCCAGCCACACGCTCAGACCGTCCGCGAGCCATGGAGGAAGCAGCCGAACACCGAGGTTCGCGATCAGGTACCCGAGGACGGTGTGCAAGCGGTCAGGGAGAAAGGAAATGGTCGGGGCGACTGGATTTGAACCAGCGACCACCTGCCCCCCATGCAGGTGCGCTACCAGGCTGCGCTACGCCCCGACCAGCATCGAGGGACCGCGACAATAAGGGAGCCGACAGGCACCCGCAAGTCGCGGAGAGTGCTTCGACAAGGCCGGTTCGCTTGCTAGACTTCCGCCGGCGTGATCCGCCCTCGAGGCGCAGGCCGGCCGCGCGCGACCTGCGCTCATGACGATCAGCTTCATCTCCGGGGCCCACCATGTCCTCTCATCGTGCGCTCGAGCCCTCGGCTGTTCGATGCATTTCCGCTTTCCGCCCGAGCGCTCGTTCGGCGGCGTGGACCACCCTCCTGCTCGCCGGGTTCGCCGCACCGGCCATCGGCCAGACGGTGGACACTTCGTTCCCCGCCACCGATGGACAGGTGAACGCGATCGCGGTCTCGGGTACGACGATGTACATCGGCGGGACCTTCACCCGCGTCGGTCCGGCCACGGGTTCCGGAGTCCCGACCCATCCGGCCACGGGCGCATCCCTCGCCCCCTTTGCCAAGGCGGCGGGAGGCGGCGTGTACGCGGTGATCGCCGACGGCTCGGGAGGCTGGTTCCTCGGCGGCGATTTCACGCACGTCGGCGGTGTCTCCCGCAACCGGCTGGCGCACGTCCTCGCCGACGGCAGCGTGGCGGCCTGGAATCCGGGCGCCGACGGCATCGTCTACGCCCTGTTGCTCAACGGCTCGACGCTCTACGCAGCCGGTCTCTTCACCACGATCGGTGGGCAGAGCCGGCCGTACCTGGCCGCGCTCGATCCCGTCTCGGGCGCCGCATCGTCCTGGATCTCGGGTGCCAACGGCGCCGTGTACACACTGGCGGGCAACGGCACCACCCTCTTCGCGGGAGGTTCCTTCACCCAGGTCGGAGGTCAGCCGAGAAATTACGCCGGCGCTTTCCTGCTCGGCACCGGCGCGCTCACCGGCTGGAATCCCAACGCCAACGGCGGGTTGGTCACCCTCGCGGCCAGCGGCTCGATCGTTTACGCGGGAGGTTACTTCAACACCATCGGCGGCCAGAGTCGTTTTCGCATCGCCGCGCTCGATGCCGCCAGCGGGAACGCGACGTCCTGGAATCCCGACGTGGACAACTTCGGTAGCGTGCTCGCGCTCGCGGTCAGCGGATCCACCGTTTATGCGGGCGGGGACTTCGTCCGCATCGGCGGCAGCAGCCGCAATGCGCTGGCGGCGCTCGATGCGAGCGGCGCGGCGACGGCCTGGAACCCGAACCCGGACGGCACCGTCGGCGCGCTCACGGTGTCGGGCGGCACGGTCTACGCGGGCGGATCGTTTGGCACGATCGGCGGTCAGCCGCGCAGCCGCGCCGCCGCGATCGATGCTGCGGCCGGAACCGTGACCGCGTGGAATCCAGGCCCCGCCGGCGTGGTCCGCGCACTGGCCTCCACCGCCTCCGCGGTTTACGTCGCCGGCGACTTCGCCGTGCTCGGAGGCGTCGCGCGACAGCGCGTCGCCGCCATCGATCTCGCGAACGGCCAGGTCCTGCCGTGGAATCCCGGCGCCGACCAGGCGGTCCTGAGCCTCGCGACGAGCGGAGCCAGCGTGATCGCTGGAGGCGTCTTCGCCACCATCGGCGGTCTCGACCGCTCGCGCCTCGCGATGGTCGATGCCGCGAGCGGCGCGGTCACCGCTTGGGATCCGGGCGCCAACGGCCAGGTGCTGAGCCTCCTCGCCAGCGGAAGCACGCTGTACGCAGGAGGAACGTTCAGCTCGATCGGCGGCGCCAACCGGAACCGCATCGCGGCGTTGAGCCTGTCTTCCGGATCGGCGACGCCCTGGAATCCCAATGCGAACGCCGTCGTCTACACCCTGGCGACCGCAGGGACGACGGTCTATGCGGGGGGCGACTTCACGACGATCGGCGGAACGTCACGCAACCGCGTCGCGGCGCTCGACCTCGCCAGCGGACTGGCGCAGGCATGGAATCCGAACGCCAACGGCACCGTGTCGCATCTGGCGTGGAGCTCCGGCATCGTGTACGCGGCCGGCGATTTCACGCAGATCGGCGTCCTCGCACGGTCGCGCGTGGCGGCGATCGACGCGGGCACCGGCTCGTCGACCGCTTGGAATCCCGGCGCGGACGCGATCGTCTATCGGATCGTTCCAGCCTCGGCAGGCGTCTACGTGGCAGGCGAGTTTGGCGCTGCAGGAGGGCAGCCGCGCCCGCGAGCCGCGGCGCTTCATGCGAGCACCGGGAACGCGCTCCCCTGGAATCCCTCCGCCAATGACATCGCCTACGACATGACGACGGTGAGCGGCAAGGTCCAGCTCGGGGGAGCGTTCACGTCGATGGGCGGCTGGCCACAGAGCGGGCTCACGGCACTCGCCGATGCCACGGTGTCGGTCGAGCCTTCCGCTCCGTCCGCTGGGCGCGTGACATCCGTGCGTCTGGCCCCCAATCCAATCCGCGCGCGCTCGGAGATCGTCTTTCGCCTCGGTCACGCTCAGCGCGTGACCCTGCGGGTCCACGACGTCTTTGGCCGAGTGGTGCGCACGCTGCTCGACGACGAGCCGCGGAACGCCGGCTCTCACAGCCTGGCGCTCGACGCGGCGGGGCTTTCGAGCGGCTTCTACTTCCTGCGACTCGAGGCCGGCGAGGAGCGGGCTTCGTTCACCTTCGTCCGACGGTGAAACGAAAAAGGGAGGGACAACGTCCCTCCCTTTCGCCTTTCGATAGGGATCAGTCGACAGGGCGAATCTGCCCGCGAATTTCTCCACCCGGGAAGTCGCCCGGGCCGGTGTTCGTGGGATTCACGCCGTCATTGGTGTGGACGTTGGTGTAGGTGTTGCCGGCACGCATCGCGTCCAGCAGCGCCGAGAGCGGCTGTCCCGCGAGCGGTCCGACCAGGTTGGCCGCGGTGATCGTGCCTTCCGACAGGATGCCGTTGTGCGTTCCGCCACCCGGAGGGACCAGACCGTAGAGGAACGCCACGACCGACCCATTGGCGCCGCGGGGCCCGAGATGGATGTGGGCCTGGATGACGTTGTCGATGTTGGAGGCAATCAACCGGAATTGGAGCTCCGTGCCGTCCGCGTTGACGTCGTAGACGGCATTGCCGCGCGCTTTGGTGTCGCGGGCCGGAACCTCCTCGTCACCGCTCAAGGGCGACACGAAGCTCGCGGCGTTGGCAGCGGCCGCGAACGTGAGAAGAAAGCAACTGATCGCGAGAGTCCTGGAAATCCGCATGGGGGAACCTCCTCGCTCGATGCATTGCTCGGCTGCGTGGAGTCGCCTGGAAGTGCGGCCTTCGGAGCGGGCGACAGGGGATCGCTCCGGAGGCGGAATTGTATCCACCGCCTCTCGCGAAGCAAGAGAAACCACGCCGGCCCCATGCCGGGACCCCGGAAATCTAGCTGCGGACGCCGCCCCGAACGCGCAGGCGATCCAGGAGTTGCCGCAGCTCGGTCTTCACCTCGTGCAGCACCAAGCGCTTCTCGGCATCGGCGAAGCCCATCTCGACCTGAGGAACCGGCTCCTTGCGCTCGTCGAGCAAACGACGGCGCGCGCCGGCGATGGTGAATCGGCGGTCGTAGAGCAGCTCTTTGATGCGGAGCAGGAGCTTCACTTCCTCGGGGCGGTACATGCGGTTGCCGGCGCGGTTCTTCTTCGGCCGCAGCATGCTGAACTGCGTTTCCCAGTAGCGCAAGACGTGCGGCTTCACGCCCACGAGATCGCTCACCTCGCTGATCGATCGATAGAGCTTGGAATCGGGCGGCGCTTCAGCTTTCAGGGGTGACAACGGCGGCACCTCCTTTCCATTCCTCGCTCTTCAGCTCTCGAGACATGAGGGTCTCGAGCGCCTGACGCGGGCTCTTGCCATCGACCAGGATGGCGCAGACCTGCTCGGTGATCGGCAGATCCACGCCGTGCCGTCGCGCGCTCTCGAGCGCGGCGCGCGCGGTGTGAATGCCCTCGGCCACCATCACCATGCTGCGGGTGATCTGCTCCAGGCTCTCGCCTCGTCCGAGACGTTCGCCGACGTTGCGGTTCCGGCTATGGCGGCTGATCGCGGTGGTGACGAGGTCCCCCATTCCGGTGAGACCGAAGAAGGTCTCGCGCCGGCCGCCCAGCGCCATGCCCAGCCGCGCGATCTCCGCGAGCCCGCGGGTCAGGAGAGCGCCTTTCGTATTGTCCCCGTAGCCCAGCCCATCGCACACCCCCGCCGCGATCGCGATCACGTTCTTGAGCGCCGCACCGTACTCACACCCCGCCACGTCCGTGTTGGTGTAGACGCGGAAGCGCGCGGTCGAGAACAACCGCTGCACCTCCCGCGCCCGGTCTTCGTCCTCGCAGGCGGCGACGACCGAAGTGGGAACGCCCCGTGAAACCTCCTCGGCGTGACTCGGTCCCACGAGCGCGACCACGTCGCGCTTCGCCAGCATCTCGCCCAGCACTTCCGTGGGACGCTCGAGCGTCGCGAGCTCGAGCCCTTTGGTCGCGCACACCGCCAGCCCGACCGAGCCGCTCTTGCTGACCTCGCCGGCCAGCGCGCGCAGTGCGTGCGATGGAACGACGAAGGTCACCGCATCCGCTGAGCCGAGCGCCGCCTCCAGTTCCGGCTGAACCTTAATACCCGCTGGGAGCGTGATGCCAGCTAAAAACTTCCGGTTCTCACGGTCGCGCGCGAGCTGGGCCAGGAGCTCGCGACTCCTCCCCCACAGGCGGACTTCGTGTCCAGCATCCGCCAGCAGCACCGCGAGCGCCGTGCCCCACGATCCGGCGCCGAGAACCGCGACGCGACTCATGTCGAGGCGCCTCCCCTGAACGAGAACCGTCGCTCCTCGCCGCGCGCGAGGCGCTTCAGGTTCTCACGATGACGGAGGATCACCAAGATCGCGAGCAACCCGCCGAGCATGAAGGCGGGTGTCCTTGTTCCTTCGATGAGCGCGAGCGCGATGACGAAGGCCACGGAACCGAGCACGGATCCCAGCGAGACGTATCGCGAGAGCGCCAGCGTGATCACGAACACGACGACGAATACGCCGAAGGCCAGCGGCGCGAGCGCCAGCAGAACCCCCGCGGTCGTGGCCACGCCCTTCCCTCCCTTGAATCCGGCGAAGCAGGTCCAGACGTGTCCGGCGACCGCAGCCAGCGCCACCGCCACCGCGCACCATGCCTGACCGCCGGGAAAGCGGTCCATCTGCGGAAGCGCCGGAACCAGCCACACCGGCAGCGCGCCCTTGAGCACGTCGAGCAGCAGGGTCGCGACGCCGAGCCGTGGACCGAGCACGCGATAGACGTTCGTGGCGCCGAGATTGCGTGAGCCGTGCTCGCGCACATCGACGCCCCGAAACCAGCGTCCGAGCCACAGTCCCCAGGGCAGCGCTCCGCTCAGGTAACCGAGGGCGAGCGCCATGAGCACCAGACCCATGACCTACTGGCTGCGCCGGAAACGCAGCCGCACCGGAACGCCGCGGAACTCGAAGCGCTCGGTGAGCCGGCTCCACAGAAACCGCCGGTACGAGGCGTTGAGGCGGTCGGGCGCGTTCACGAAGACGGTGAATTCGGGCGGCCTCTTTCCCGTCTGCTTCATGTAGTACAGCCGGGGCTCACGGCCGAGGCGGTTGCTCGGGACCTGCCGCTCGCGCTGCACCGAGGTCAGGAACTGATTGAGCTGGGATGTGGGAATCCGGCGCGTGGTCTGCTCATGGAGCCCGAGCAGCTGCACCGGCAGCCGGTGGAGGTTGGTGCCTTTCGTGGCGGAGATCGGCAGCGCCGGCAAGTCGGCGAGACTCGGATATTGTTCGCTCCGTTCCTCGCTCAGTGACTTCCACCGCGTCTCACGGCCTTCGATGAGGTCCCACTTGTTGTAGACGAGCAGCACGGCGCATCCGGCATCGAACGCCTCCTGCACCAGACGTGCATCCTGGGCCTGGAAGCCTTCGTTCGCATCGACCACGAGGCACGCCACGTCGGCGCGCTCCAATGCCTGCAGCGCGCGCATCGAGGCGTAGAACTCGGTGTCGTCCGCGAAGCGCGCCTGACGGCGAATGCCGGCGGTGTCGACCAGCACGAAGGGTCCGACGGGCGTGGCCCATGGCGCGTCGATGGGATCCATCGTCGTCCCGGGTTTTGGCTCCACGATCACCCGGTCTTCTCGCAACAGCGCGTTCACCAGCGATGACTTGCCGACGTTGGGCCTGCCGATGATGGCGACGCGCGGCGCTTTGTCTTCGGGTGGCGCGGGTCGCTTGGGCACGAGCGACAGCACCGCATCGAGCAGATCGCCGATTCCGGTGCCGTTCTCGGCCGAGATCGCCATCGGCTCGCCGAGACCGAGACGGAAGAACTCCTGAGCCATCGGGGCGTCGGGACGATCGACCTTGTTGACGGCCACCAGGCACGGCACCGATCGCTTGCGCAGGTTCTGGGCGATGGCGGAGTCCAGGTCGGTGACGCCGGTGCGGCCGTCGGTGAGGAAGATCACCGCGTCCGCCAGGTCGATGGCCTGCTCGGCCTGTCTCCTCACCACCGCGTCGCGCGCCTCCGCGGACCCCGGCAGGAAGCCGCCGGTATCGACCAGCACGAACGTGCGCCCCGCCCAATCGGTGCGTGCGGCGTTTCGGTCGCGGGTGATGCCGGGCCGGTCGTGCACGACCGCGCGCCGGGTCCCGAGGACGCGGTTGAAGAAGGTGGACTTGCCGACGTTGGGACGCCCGATGATGGCGATGACGGGGGCGCCGGCGGCTGTCGGAATCGACCTCACGACGATGGGGACACGCTCCGTCCTGCGAGTGCCGAGCACGCGAAAGGCGCGCCGAACGGGCTTCGCGCCCGCTCGGGCAGCGCCGGATCGAGAACGAGATGGAGCGGGCAACGGGGTTCGAACCCGCGACCTCAAGCTTGGGAAGCTCGCGCTCTACCAACTGAGCTATGCCCGCACCAGAGCGTCACTTCGAATCGAGTTGAAAGGTAAAGCCCGAGCCACCGAGTGTCAACGCGTGGGGTTTCAGGCCTCCAGGGTTTCGCGAATCCGCGCGCGCAGCGCCCGTGCATCGACCGGCGCCTGGAGCCGGATGGCGCGGACCTGGTGCCGAAACCACGTGCGCTGACGCTTCGCGAGCTGCGCCGTGCGCAGGTTGGTCCGCTGCTCCGCTTCGGCCAGCGTGAGCTTGCCTTCGAGGAGCGCGAGCGCCTCGTCGTATCCGATCGCGCGCAGCGACCGCAACACCTCCTCGCGGCCCGCGGCGCGCAGCCCCTGGGTCTCCTCGACCAGTCCGTGAGCGAACATCCAGCGGGTGCGCTCGGCGATGTGGCTTCGCAGCCGAGCCGGATCCTCGACCACCTCGACGATCACCCACGTCTCCTCGCTCGCGGCAGGCGGAGCCTGCCGGCGCCACCATGAGATGGGCCGCCCGCTGCTCTCCACCACTTCGAGCGCGCGGGCGATCCGCTGGCGGTCGCGCGGCGCGAGCCGCCCCGCCGTTTCGGGATCGAGCTCGGCGAGTCGCCGGTGCATCGGCTCGGGACCTTCGGCCTCCATCGCCTGGCGAACGCGGATGCGCGTCGCTGCGTCGTGAGGTGGCTCTCCCGCGAGGCCTTCGGTGGCGGCCCGCAGATAGAGACCCGACCCTCCCACCAGCATCGGCACGCGGCCGCTTCCGCGGATCCGGTCGCGCGCCTCCTGTGCGGCGCGCCCGAACCATCCAGCGCTTCCGCGCTGCCCGATCTCGAGCGCGTCGAAGAGATGGTGCGGCCTCGCGGCCCGTTCCTCGCGGCTGGGCTTTCCGGTTCCGATGTCGAGCTCTCGAAACACCTGGCGCGAGTCGCAGCACACCACTTCGGCGCCGAGATCGGCGGCGATCGCCTCGGCGAGCGCGGTCTTGCCGGTCGCGGTCACCCCGACCAGGGCGATCGCGCGCGGGGCGCCCACGCGCTAGCTGCGCCCGAATCGGCGGTGGAGGTCGTCGAGCTCGAGCCTCACGTAGGTGGGGCGCCCGTGGGGATCGCCGTGGGGTTTGCGGGTCGCGAACAGCCGGTCGACGAGGGTTCGCATCTCGCCGAGCGTGAGCGGCATTCCGGCCTTCACCGCAGCGTGGCACGCATACGAGCGGGCCAGCCGCTCCGCGACGTCCACGCGGTCGCCGTCAGAGCCGTCGCGCGCGACGTCATCGAGGATGTCGCGCAGCACGTCGCCCGGCCGCTCGCGCTGGAGTCCCGCGGGGATGCCTTGGATGACCACCGTGGGTGGCCCCAGCAGGGACAGATCCCAGCCGAGGTGCTCGAGCGACGGACCGATCTCGAGCAGCAGCTCGAAGCGGTCGTGCTCGAGGTCGACCAGCGCCGGAAAGAGCAGCTGCTGCGCCTCGCCTTGCCGGCTCTGGAGGCGGTCACACGCTTCTTCGTAAAGGATCCGCTCGTGCGCGGCGTGCTGATCCACGATCACCAGGCCGCCGCGAACGGGCGCGAGCACGTACGTGCGATGGAGCTGCCATAGCTCGGGCTCTCCCACCGACTCCGAGGGCGCGGCGGCGGTCGGCGCCACGGCCGCGGGTGTTCCCGGGCCCGGCTCGAGGCCGAGGGAGGTCTGTTCCTTCGGGGACTCGGCCACGCGTCCCGCCCACCTCGGCTCGGGCGCGTTGCCATAGACCACGGTGAACGGAGGATGCAGATGGGCCAGGTGCTGGGCGCACGGTCCAGCGACGAGCGCGAACACGGCGTCATCGTCGGCGAAGCGAACTTCGCGCTTGGTGGGATGCACGTTCACGTCGAGCCGATCGGGGGGCACCGAGATCCACAGCGCTGCGACCGGGAAGCGTCCGGGCGGGAGAAGATCTCCATAGGCCTGCCGCAGCGCATGGCCGACCAGCGGGCTCTGGATCCAGCGCCGGTTGACGAACACCATCTGTCCTTCTCGCGTCGCGCGGGCATGCTCGGGCAGCCCGAGCAACGCCTGGAGCGCAAAGCCGGAGCGCTCGGCCGTGAACGCCAGTCGCTGCTCGGCATGCCGCGCTCCCCACAAGGAAGCGGCGCGTTCCCGTGCCCCGGCAATGCCTTCCTGGCGCGCGGCCGGCCAGTCGAAGCGTTGCCGATCGCCGACCACGAGCCGGAACGACACTTGAGGATGAGCGAGGCCCAGCGCCTCGATGAGCCGCAGCGCGGCCCTCAGCTCGCCGGTGGACGAGCTCAGGAATTTCCGGCGCGCGGGCGTGTTGTGAAAGAGGTCGGAGACCTCCACCGTCGTGCCGGGCGCCCGTGACGCGGCGCCGCGCGAGGTCACCGTTCCGCCGTCCACGGCGATGAAAGCGGCGCCTTCGGTGTCGGGGCGTCGCGAGGTGATCCGCATGCGGCTCACGGCGGCGATGCTGGGCAGCGCTTCCCCGCGGAAGCCGAGCGAGGTCAGGCGATCGAGGTCTTCGAGGGCTCCGATCTTGCTGGTCGCGTGGCGCTCCAGCGCGAGCTCGAGCTCGTCCGCCGCGATCCCGCAGCCGTCATCGGCGACCTGGAAGGCACGATCCAGGCTGCCGTCGACGCGCACCTCGATGCGCCCCGCCCCGGCGTCGATCGCGTTCTCGAGGATCTCCTTGAGGGCGGACAAAGGGCGTTCGATGACTTCGCCGGCGGCGATCCGTGACGCGGTCTCGGGTGCGAGCCGTCGAATCGATGCAGTGTCGGTCGGTGGCATGCGGAGCCGCAGCATGACAGGCCGCGATGGGCTCATCAAGAGCCGGGGTCCCGCCGGCGCTCGACTCGGGCTTCTGCGCGAACTCGCACTGGTTCTTGGTGGCGGGCTGGAGGCACGAGGCACACACTGGCGCCGCGATCATCGAAGAGCCCGTAGAAACGATCCGAGTTCGCGCGGGAGCCCGAGTGGAACGACTCCTCGTCTACTCCTCGTCCTCTTCGAGCCAGGTCTTCGCCTGCTTCGAGAAGGCGTCGAGGTCTTCGGCGCGACGGATCTCGACTCGCTCCTCGCGCATGCCCGGGACGGGGCGGTCGAGGCCCAGCTCGAGCCACACCGTCTCCCACAGAGAGGCGATGCGCTTCTGCACGCGTGGGAATTCTTCGCGCGGCGTGGTGGTGAGGAGCAGCACGCAACGCGGTCGCGGACGGCAGAGGGAATCGGTGCCGCGCACCTGCTTGGGAAGATGCTCGAGGAGCCGAGTGACGGCTTCGTCGGACGAGGGAAAGTCCAGCCGATGCAGCGAGAACCGCAGCCCGTCGTGGTTGTGGCGCTCGACCGCCAGGTCCACCGCGGTGCGGAAGTCCTGGAGGTCCAGCACGCCCGAGGTCTTGGCCGGAACCATCGGAAAAGCGGGTGCGGCTTTCTGCCGGTCCGCATGATCCCAGGTGTCGCGCAGCTCCTCGACCATCCGCTGCCAGCGCGACCAACCCTCGGCCGGCGAGATGCCCGCGGCCGCGAGCACCCCACGATGCGTCGCCGTGCGGAACGGCCAGGCGCCCCAGGCCACGCCCTCGGGCGGACCTCCGAGGCTCGCGACGACCTGCGGGGTCCCACGCTCCCGCGCCAGCTCGACCAGCCCGCGCAGCAAGGCGTCCGACGGACCGATCTCGACCACGGTCTCCGACGCCTCGGCTCCCGCGACATGCAGCTCGGCGCGTCCCGCGCCGGTGTCGCTCATGAGGAGCTGCAGGGCGTTCTCGAGACCCCGCCGATCGTCGATGCTCGGGAAGTCGTCGAGACTTCCGATCACGAAGCTGGGATCGCCCTTGGGCAGGACCGCGGGCGGCGAGGTTGGCGCGTCGTCCGAGATGTCGGGGAGCGCCTGCTCCACCAGCCGGTCGAAGGGCTCGCCCCCGAGTGCGCTCTCCATCGCGGCGGCGTGGAGCTCCAGCGGCGCCTCGACGCCGGGTGTGGTGTCCGGAGCCCCGCCGTTGGCCATGAACGACTGCGGCGTGAGGCTGGGTGTTCCCAGCGCGAGCAGCAGACCTTCGATCTGGGTCCGCCGCGGGCTGCGCTCGCTGATGAGCGCGAGATCGAAGATCTCCCGCGTCAGGTCCGCGAGGTCCACCGTGCGTGGCAAGCCGCAGAGCTCGGCGAGGCGAACGCCCGCGTCATCGGGGGTCGAGCCGGCCACCAGGCGCACCGAGATCGCGGGCTGCGCGAGCAGCTCGGGAATGAGGTCGGCATCCTGCCAGTCGAAATCGACCAGCACGACGCGACGCCGAATCTCGCTCACCTTGGTCGCGGAGGAGGTCGTCATGTGCAGTGAACCCGCGAAAAACGAGGTCCGAGGAGTAGGCAGGGAACATACCATCGGCGGCTTCGCGAAGGCGTCGCCAAAGACGAGGGGTAAGTGACCCGGCGCCGCGCAAAATGCACGTTGCGCCGGATCGACGTCGTGCGGAACGAGCGACGTTACGAGCCCGGCATCTCCGGCAGCTCGGTGAGCTTCAGATCCTGGTCGAGGATCTCGACTTTGTAGCGGTCACTCATCTTGTCGTAAACCTTCCGCAGCCTGGCCTCGAGGCGTCCGCGGGTTTCGTTCTCGAGCCTCGAGGCGATCTGCACCGGATCGCCCGTCCTGCGCTCGGTGAGCCGCATCATCACGAGACCCGCTGGGAACTCCACCCATCCCGTAGGCTTGCCGACCTGGAGGACGGGTGGCGTCTTGTGGGTTCCGAAGGCCAGGGAGTCGAGCAGCTCTCGGCCGGCCAGCCGCTCGAGGCCGGAGCCTGGACCGCGCGGCCCATGGGTCTCCATTCCACCGTAGAGCGTGGACAGGCTGTCGAAGGTCCAGCCCGCGCGGAGCAGCGAGTCCAGCTCGGCTCGCTTGCGCAGCAGGATCGCGTAGTCGCGCTCACGACGATAGAGATCGATCGCCTGTTCGCGCACGTCCTCCCAGCGCGGCTTGCTCTGCGACATGATGGAGTCCACCCAGGTCACCGCGTAACCCATCCCTCGATACTCCTGCACGCGGTCGTCGAATTGGCGCGGCTTGAGCTTCTCGATGCGGCGGAAATAATCCTCGAGATAATCCGCCCCCGCCCGGGCGCCGATGACGTGGTCGTTCTGAAAGACGCTGTAAGACATCGCACGCGCCGCGCGGTGCGCGTGGTACGGCGATTTGATCGCCCGGCGCAGGCTGTCGGCCCGCATCCGTCCGATCCGATCCGCCTTCTCCAGGGCGGCGTCCGCGGCCACCGTGGAATAGGCGTAGCGCAGCGGCGTGGTCTCGGCCGGCGCGTGTTCGAGGCACTCGATCACGTGATAGCCGATCTGCGTCTTCACCGGGCCCTTGAGGTCTCCTGGACGCATGCTGAACGTCTCGTGCTCGAAATCTTCCAGCATCATCCCGTGCCCGTAGACGCCCAGCTCGCCGCCCTTGTCCCGCGAGCCTTCGTCATCGGAGAACTTCTTCGCCAGGTCTGCGAAGGACTCTCCGGACTTGAGCCGGCGCATCACGTCGTCGGCGCGCGCGCGCGCCTCGGCATCGGCCGCCGGTGAGCCGTCCTTGGGGACGAGCAGGATGTGGCGCACGCGGATCAGCTCCGGAGCGCCGTACTCGGTGATGTGGCTGCGGTAATGGCGGTCGACTTCCTCCCGCGTGAGCGGGACGTTGAGCGCCTCCGGCAGGTTGACCATGAGCCGTGAGAACCGCAGGACATTGGACGCGCGGAACCGGCCAGGATTCTCGTCGAAGAGCCGTCGCCCGCCGGCTTCTTCCTGCCGCGTGCGCATCGGCTCGCGGCGAGCCTCCAGGATGGGGCGAGCCTCGGCGCGAGACGGCGTGTAGTCCTTGATCTCGGAGTACGCGTGATAGACCACCGGTCCGCGGCTGCTTCGGATCGTGGCGATGCCCAGCCCGGGGCGCGATGCCAGCGAATCGGTCAGCGCCGAGCCGGCGGCGCCGGTGTCCACCACGCCGCCCGCCGGGATGGGACCGACGTCGCGCACCATCGTCATGGCGCGCTCGAGCTTCGAGTCCCGCTTGCCGGCCTTCCACGACGCCAGCAGCTGATCGGCCGCGGTGCGCGCCGCGCCCACCCTGCGCTCCCGAATCAGACGCCGTCGCACGTCGTCGCGCACTTCGGAAAGCGGCTTGGACCCCACCGAGCTGGTCTTGGCGTCGAAGTAGGAGTAGTCCGCGAGGTGCCCTCGGTAATAACGATCGATCTCCGCGGAAGTCGGCTCCTTGATGGGAAAGACGCTGGTATCAGCCACCGCATATCGGATCTTGTACGCGGGACCCCGCAGGCCGTCCTTGACCGAGGCGTAGATCTGGTCGAGCTCCTCCTGATCCTTCCGCGCGAGCGCCCCGGCACGCAGCCGGTCGCGGATCACGACCGCGACCTCTTTGAGCGACGCCGTGTGTGGCGGACGCTTCTGATCCACTCGCACCAGCAGGAAGCCGTGGGTTCCGGGAACGGACTCGTTGAGATGGTTTCCGACCTGGGTCGAGAACAACGACTGTTGCACGCGCGACGTTCCGCGCCACATGGCCGGCATCTTGTCCCGGCTCGCTTCGACGCCCTTCGAGAGCTCGCCGAAGCGGGGCGCCAGATCCTCGAGACGGCCTCCCTTCCTGAGCCCGGCGAGCAAGCTGTCGGCGCGTTCCTTCATGCGCGCTTCCCACGTCTGGAGCGCTCCCGGGACGCCGGCCTGGGATGGATCGAGGGGCGGCTGCTGAACCGACAGGATGGTGAGCACGACCTGCTCGGGACGCGGAAATTCGGAAGCGTGGGCGCGATAGTAGTCGAGGACCTCGCGCTCGCTCGGCTCGGGGCTGTACGCCGAAAAGGCGCTGCGACGCAGCGCCAGGAAGTCGATGGTCACCTGGCTCAGCTCGCGCTCGATCTCCGCTTTGACGTCGGCGGTGTTGGGCGAGTTCTCGCGCTCGAGCTGCTCCTTGAGGCGAACGGCGGGGAGCTGATTCTGGATGGTGGCGAGGGCCGCCCGGAATTCCGCGGGCTGGGTGTTCTTGATCGTCACGAACTTGGCTTCGTCGAACACCCCGCCGCGCTGGAAGTATGCGTCCTTCTTCAGCTCTTCCTCGGCCTGGGCGTCGGTGAGTCCCATTCCACGGCGCCTGGCTTCGAGGATCAGGAGCTGCTCGCGGATCATGCCTTCGAGCACCTGGCGCCGCATGGTCGGCCGGTAGTTGGCGGGGATCGGGGTGTTGGAGCGCTGGCGATAGCCTTCTTCCGCTTCCCGGACCCGCTGCTCGAAGGCGGCGCGCGTGATGCGGCGGCCGCCGACGACGGCCACGGCGGGCTCGCTCGGCTTCGTGGGCTTCGCCGCGGGTTTGGGCGCAGTTTGCGCGAAAGCCAGAACCCCGAACCATGCCGCACCGATGACGGCGAGGATCGCCGCGGTGCTCCCCAGTCGATTCCGATTCCTCACGTGTGCTCCTGTGGTTTCGATCGGGCCGAGCCTTGACCGCCCTCGGCCGTGTTGCCTACGTTGCGCGCCCGTGTGGACGCTGGATGCTCGTTCTGCCGTGCCGGCCTGGCGCCTGGACGCCGAGCCGTCTCACGCCCGTGTCGCCTTCTCGACCCGCCGCGGCGGAGTCAGCGATCCCCCGTATGACTCGTTGAATCTCGGACGCTCGACCGAGGACCGGCCCGAATCCGTCGAGGAGAACCGCCGCCGTCTGCTCGCATCGCTGGGGCTCGGTGCCTTCGCCCTGGCGACGCCCTCGCAGGTCCACGGCGCGCGCGCGCTCGAGGTCGTCCGTCCCGGCGCCGTGGCCGAGTGTGACGGCGTGTGGACACGCACCCCGGGGCTCGTGCTCGCCGTCTCCGCTGCCGATTGTCTCCCCATTCTGTTCACGTCGGATCGCGCCGTGGCGGCGGCCCACGCCGGGTGGCGTGGCTTGGCAAGCGGAATCATCGAGTCCACGCTCGGAAGTCTGTGCGGTGGCGCGGAACTCGAGGCCGAGCATGTCCGCGTCCATCTCGGTCCGTGCATTCGAGAGTGCTGTTATGTCGTTGGTCCTGAAGTGGCTCGCCAGTTTCCGCGCGAGTCCTTGCGCGAGCACGATGGCGAGATTCGATTGAGCCTTCCACGAGCCGCTCGGAAGCGGCTGCTCGACGCTGGGGTCGACGATCACGGGATCTTCGACACGGGCGCGTGCACCGCCTGTGAGCCTCGTTGGTACTACTCGCATCGACGGGATCGAGGCCGCACGGGTCGACAATGGGGCGTCGCGGCGCTTCTGGTATCCCCTTGACGACTCGATGACCCACCCGCGGCCCGAAGCGACCGGGGAGTATACCAAGTTCGATCGTGAACTGGAGTCCGAATGTCCTGTAGACTTCGCCGCCTCGCGCCAGGATCGGCGCGACGCACCCACGAGAGGAGAACACGATGCATCGATTCGTCACCGCCCTGGCGTTGCTGATCGCGACGGCCATCGGCGCTCAAGCCGCTGAAACGAAAGCCCCTTCCGCCCCCAAGAAGGCGTCCAAGGCCGCCGCCGCCCAGGCCACGAGTGGGCCGCAAGTGGCCGTCCTCGAGACGTCGCTGGGGGTCATCGTCATCAAGCTGGACGACAAGGACGCTCCGAAGACCACCGCGAACTTCAAGAAGCTGGTGCGAGAGAAGTTCTACGACGGCACCTACTTCCACCGCGTGATCCCAGGCTTCATGATCCAGGGCGGCGACCCCAACACCAAGGACGCCGACCCCAACAACGACGGACAGGGCGGACCGGGGTACACGGTGGCGGCGGAGATCAAGCTGCCCCACGTGCGCGGCGCCGTGGCCACGGCCCGTATCGGCGACCAGGCCAATCCCAGCCGCGCGTCCAGCGGCAGCCAGTTCTTCATCGACGTGAAGGACCAGCCGAGCCTCGACGCCGGCGGCTACACCGTGTTCGGTCAGGTGATCTCGGGGATGGATGCCGTGGATCGCATCGTCGCGCTGGGCGCGGATCCCTCGACGCCGCGCGGCGCGGCAGGTCCCAACCCGGGCAAGAAAGCGCTCATCGTCAAAGCGACGCTGGAGCCGCTGTCGAAGTGGGAGAAGCCGGCAGAGGCGGCGCAGAAGCCCGACGAGAACAAGACCACGTCGGCGGAAGCGAAGGGCGACAACAAGTAGAACCTCGCCTCGTGGTGCGGAGGAGCCGGGTCCACCAGGGCCCGGCTCTTCTCTGTCTACGATCGATCCCCGAGCTGCAGCGGATTGAATCCGAGATCGGGTCTCGTGACGCGCAGCAGCCTTCCGGGATCGGTGACGATCTGCACCTCGCAGGTCACGGTCACCACGGCGCGGAAGAGATGACCCCCGTAAGCGACGAAGTCCTCGCCGGCCAGGATCAGATGGCAATGCGGGAACGGCTGGCCCTCCAGCTCGCTGAGATTTCCGGTGAGCGCGAGGATCTCGTGATCGCCTTCGAACGTCCTTCGCACGTAGGTTTTCGAAGCCGGCACGAAGAAGCCGAGCTCCGTATCCCCCACGGCGCCGATGGCCGTGATCGCTCCGGCGCGCAGGCCCGCCGACTTCGCGAACGACTGGATCGTGGCGAAGATCTCCTCGCCGGGCTCGATCTTCAGCGCCCAGCCATATCGGGTGCGCTGGGACTCCATGCGGCCTCCTCCTCCGGGATCCAATCCGAGAGTCCGAGCCTCTCGGTGAGCTCGAACCACGCCGCGAGATGGCCGGGAGTGCTCCATCCCGTCTCCAGCCACACCAGGTGCTCGATCTCGGTGATCGTGCGCCGGCCGTCGCACGCGAGCCAGGCCAGCTCCGACACGAGCGGCGCGTTCTCGATCTCGAGCTCGCGGCGTCGCCATGCGTCGCGCAGCTCCAGCGGAAGCTCGCCCCATCCTTCGATCAGGCGGCGCGGGAATCCGAGCGGAGCGGTGATCACGCGCCGCGGCCTTCGGGAGTCCTTGACGATTTGCGGCTCCCGCCATGCTTGAAACGAGCCAGCCTCCTGCTGCACGAATTCGCGAAACTCGCGCCGTGCCTTTTCGATTCGTGGCGCCGGCACTTCCAGCCGAGCCAGGCTCGACAGCGCATGAGATCCTCGCAGCGCCTCGCGCGCGACGGCGCGCTCCGCGTCCGCGTGATCGATCGCCTCCAGGACCCGGACGCGCGCGTGACGCTCGACCTGCTCGAGAATCCAGGTTGGCTGGAGCGTGTCCGCGCTCGCCAGCGTGGCGACATAAGCGCCGGCGCAGCGGGCCGCGAGCGCGAGCGAGCCTGGGTCGGTCTTGTCCGGCGTGTCATGCGAGGAATGGTAGAAGCGATCCGGCCATTGGATCAGCATCGGACAGGGCACGCCGATTCCGGGATCGACGAAGACGGCATGATCGCTGCCGCCGCCGAATGGGACCTCGGCCATCCGAGTCATCGAATAGTGCCCGGGCCCCGAATACGACGGCACCCAGTCCACGGCCTTGCTCCGGATCCTGGCCAGCAACGTCTCGGCGAACGAGGCCGACCACACCGGAGGATGCTCGAGCAGGAACGTGCTGCCGCAGAGCTGCTGATTCTCTCCCACCATGTCGAGGTTGAGCGCCGCGGCGATGTCCGCCCCGTGCTCGGGCCTTCGGGCGAAGAACGCGTACGTGCCGGTCAGCTCTGGAACCCACAAGAACCGCAGCGGCCGTCCGAGCGGTCGCCCGCCGCGGGTCTCGGCGGCGAGGACCCGCGCCACCTCCAGATTGGCGGCGGCGCCCGAGGCGTTGTCGTTGGCGGATGGCTTTGGATGGCACAGATGCGAGACCAGCACCACCTCGGGCCTCGGGTCGCCCGAAAGAAGGCCTGACAAGAGAGGGAGGCTTCCGTCGAACGCGCGCGCGTCGATTTCGACGTCGAGCTCGAGCGATTCCCCGCGCCTCAGCCGCGCCCGCAGCGCGTCTGCGGCGCGCGGCGTGACCACGAAGCCCCAGCCGCGTGGCTCGTCGCCCGCCCACCAGAACGAGGTGTAGTTGAGCGCATCGGTCTCGTCGTCGCGCGTTCGCACCGGATGCAGAAGGCGGCGCGTGTCGGTGAGTATTCCCGCGGCCTGGCGACGCAGCACCGCGAGATCCAGAACGCGATGGACGTCTCCGCCGGCCAGCACCACGCACCCCCGGAGTTCGCGGCCGGCGTAGTGCTCTTCCTCGGTGCCCTCGCCGACTTCGACCAGCCGAAACCGGCCGCGCGCCGGTGCGCTGCGCTGGACGATCGACAGCGGCTCCGCGACCACGTCGCACAGGCGCTCGCGACTCCCGCCGGCGAGCAGGTCGGCCCATGCGCGCTCGCAGGCCCAGCCTTGCGGCATCACCTGACCGAGGAAACGCGTTCGGCCGTCGGCCGGGACGCGATCGATCTCGACCCGCAGTCCCGCGCGCTCGAGCTCGCCCGCCAGCCAGTCGGCCGCCTGGTCGAGACCGGGGCTCGCCTGCAGCCGATGGAAGCGTGTCAGGGCCTCCACCGCCGACAGCGCGCGCTCTCCCGAGACCTTCTGCCGCATCGTCTCGAGCCAGGCGTGGAACATCGGGTCTCCTAGCGGCGTGCGCGTCGGCGATCCGCGGTCGCACGCCTCTGGCGGCGGCGGCGCACGATGGCGAAGATCGCCGCGACCGTGAGCGGGATGCCGTACTCGATCCAGCGCCCGCCGAGCGAGAGGCCTTCGCCTTCGGCGAGTGGCGCGAACAGACCGTACGCCAGGATGCAGGTCAGCGAAAGCAGCACCCATCCCGGTGAGCGGCCGAGCGGCTCCAGCACCATCGCCCAGCCGAATGACCAGGGGTGAGCGACCGGCGATGCGATCCATGCGCCGCGCAGCGCTGCGCGCGTCGCCTCGGGTGCTACGACGCGGCGCCACGTGAGCGACACCACGAGCACGGCCACCAGACCGGCGGCCAGTCCAAGAGCCTTGAGCGGGTCGCCGATCCATGCCGCGAGGTAATGGAACAGGAGCGCGTTGTTGGCCCACACGCGGGTCGAAGCGGCGAGCCCCGAGCTCGACCCGAGTGTCTCGAAGAAGTACACGCCGAGTCCGAGGCCGATCACGACCAACGCCACGATTCGCGCGCGCCAGGTCCAGCTCCGCCACACGAACGGCAGCGCGAGAATCGGCAGCAGATGGGTCAGCGCGGCCACCGACAAGGCAACGGCCGAGAACATCGGCCGGCGCACCGCGTACATGAGCGCCGCGACCATCCACACCATCGCGGTCGGATCGTGATGACCCGAACCGGCGAATTCGGTGAGCACGAGCGGACACCACGCATAGGCGATCGCGGCGGTCGCATCCACGCCACGGCCGCGCACCCAGAAGACCAGCAGCCACACCAGCGCGAGATCATGGAGCAGGATCCACGACTTCATCGCCCAGATCGTGCTCGAGATCCTGGCCACGAGTGCTTCGCCGGCCAGCGCGAGAGGCGGGCGGATCGAGGCGAGCTCGGGATGATCGATGCGCGGGAACACCGTCTGGTCGCGCAGGGACTCGAGCTCCGGCGCCAGCGGACTCAGCCGATACGGGTCGTGTCCCGCGGCCAGGACACGTCCTTCCCATACCGAGCGGTAGATGTCGTCCGCAAGCGACGGCGTCACGGGCAGCAGCGCCACGCGCGCCGCGAGGGCGACGGCGAGGACCACGGAGGGCGCGATCGGCGGCGCATCGCGCGTGCTGCGCCACACCGCCACCGCGTAGAACGCGAACCCTGCGGCGAACAGCGCCTGGAAGGTGCCCAGCTCGGCGCGCCACGAGGGCATCCGCGCCAGCAGCACGGCCGCCAGCGTGACGCCGGTTCCGAGCGCCAGCAGCTCGAGCGCCGGTCCACGGGGCTGCCGCGGGCGGGCCGCCCCGCCTTCGATCAGCTCGAGCCGAGGGCGCTCGTGCACCTAACGGTTGCGCGGGACCGTCACGCGCTTGGCCTGGGTCGCGCCATTGCCGGCCTGATCCACCACGCGGACCGCCACCGTGTGCTCGCCGGGGTCGAGGTCCGGCAGTCGCGCACGGAAGGCCAGCGACCGCTCGTCCGCGAGCCCGCCCTGAGGCGTGACCTCACGCCAGTCGTCCTCGTCGACCGCGACGTCGACGCGCACCAGGATGCTGTGCTCGTCCTCCGCGCGCCCGCTCATCGTCACCGCCCGGGATTCGCCGCGCACATCGAACGCGGTCACCTGAGGGGGGGTGTTGTCGATGGTGAACGGCTCGCTCAGCGCTTCCGTCTGGAGCGCTTCGCCCACGGCGTTGGCCGGCGCGTCGCTGGCGCGAATGCGGATGCGATAGCGGCCATCGGGGATGTTGCGCGTGTCCCAAGTGAACGAGGTCGCTTGCACGTCCTCGCCGATCGATGACCAGGTCTCGCCGTTCTCCGAACGCAGATCGACCTGGTAGATCAGCGCGTCGCCATTGGGATCGCTGCCCCGCCATTGCAGCGTGCGCAACCCTCGCGCCCACTCGGGCAGCAGCTTGACCGGCCGTCCGGTCGGCGGCGCGGGCATCGAGTACTCGACGCGCTGTCCGCTGGGAAGGGTCTGCGTCACGGGCTCGGACCGCGGCTGGAGGTCGCCCTCGCGGAAGCCGGTGCCCTGCGGCGCGACCGTGACCTCCTCGACGCGCGGCGGGACGTTCTGCTCGCGCCACGCCACTTCGACGGCATCGACTCGTGGATTGCCTCCGGCCATCGTGATCTTCCATTGCAGGTAGCGCGCCGCAGGCGAGCGCGAGCCCTGATCGCCGACCGTGCGCCAGGGGCTCCACGTCGTGTCCGGAGGGTCGGTGTTGCCGCTGCGCGTCTCGATCTCGATCTTGCCGCCGCGCGACTCGCCTCGCCAGCGCACGCGGCCGAAGCGGGCGAAGCGCCGCGCGTCCTGAGCGGCCGCAACGAGCTCGCCGCGATCGGCCTTCTCCGGGCCGAGCCGCCACAGCGCGCCGGGATTCGAGGTCGCCGCGTACAACCGTCCGCGGCGGTCGCGGGTCAGCGCGGTGATCTGTCCTTGGGGCGCGCTCAGCCATTGCGAGCCGAATGCGGTGCCATCGAGGCGGAAGACCGTCGCCCGGTTGCCGGTGGCGGCGAACACGCCCTCAGGAGCACCGAGCAACGCGAACACGAAGGGGTGCGGCGAAGTCCACATCGAGGTCGCGGAGCTGTCGGGGACGATGCGATAGACGGTGGCACGGCCGCCGGTCACGGCGCTCCGCACCGGCTGCGGACGCTGCGCCGCCGCCGCAGGCGCGTCGTCTTCGTCGCCGGCGCCTTCGCTGGTGGTGGCGGTGGCCGACGCGGTGAGGCCGGCCGCGTAAAGGGCGCCGTCGGCGCCGAGCGCGAGCGCGCGCACTTCGTCCTCGGCGGCGTCATAGGTGGTGCTCCTGTCGCCGTTCGCGGAGACGTGCACCACGCGTCCCTTGGAGTCGCCGCCCGCGTAGCAGCCGCCGCGGCCATCGGAGACGATCGAGACCAGGTTGCTCTCGTCGCTGTCGAGCACCGTGGTGGCTTTTCCCGCGGAGATCTTCATCAATCGGCCGCGTGTCCCGGTCGCCGCCCACCAGGCTCCGCTTCCGGCCGCTGCCAGGCCCCAGACGTAACGCTCACCCGTCCGCGCGAGCAGCGTGGTGTCGCCCTTGGCGGAGATGCGGTAGACCCGCCCCTCGGGTCCGGTCCCTGCCACGAGACCGTCGCCGTCGGCGACGAGCGAGAGGACCTGCCCGGCCGAGAGCTTGATCCATGGGCGGACGCCGCGCTCGGTCCAGCGGTCGATGCGGCCGCCATCCCCCGCCATCGCCACCGAGCCGTCGCTCATCGCCGCGATCGCCCAGATCACCGAGAGGCTCTCGGCGGGGCTCGACGCCGTCCGCGGTCCCAGGCTCAGCACGCCGTCGGGGCCGACCACCACACCGTTCGCTTCCGCCTTCGCGTAATCCGCGGGAGCATCGGTGATCCACATCTGCGTCTCGACCGCGTGGGCCCTTGCCGCCAGAAGAAGGAGGCCGGCCCCGATCGTCACCTTCCACTGCGTTCGCCTCATCGGTCTCCCCGGGCTAGGGCGCTTGGGGGTCCACGGTGAATTCGAGCTGCACTTCACCGCTCACGTGGCCGTCGAGCTTCTTCTGCTGTTCGTCGAGCACGGCCTGGCTCCCGCGCCGCACCGCATCCTCGGCCGAGAGCCCGCTCGAGAGCAGCGCCAGCGCGGAGGTCGGCAGCTCGGGATAGTCCCGGCCGCGGCGCGTGACCTCCGGGGCTCTCGCCAGCAGCTGGACGTAGAGCTGGTCCGCGGGGCGCAGCTTCTGGATCCGCCGCCACGCTTCGTCGAGCGAAGCAGGACGGAATCGGCCCGGCAGCCTGGCGGACTCGAGGCGGTCGAGCTCATTGCCGCCTCCCGCCCACAACACATAGCGCCCCTCGGGCACTTCCTCGGGCACCTTCATCTCCAGGTCGATGGTGCGCCGCTCGCCTCGCCAGCGCTCCACCTCGCAGCGAAGCTTGAGCACGGCGCCCGGCCGGACCGCCGCGTCCATCAGCTGGACGCCACGCAGGGTCCACGCATCCTGCCCCGGCTCCACGGCGAGCCGAACGGACACGCTGTCGAGCGCCAGCGTGGAGAACGGATTGTTGTAGAGGAATGCGAGCGGCTGGGCGATCCCGGCGACCAGCTCATTGGTGGCCGATGCCCCGGTGGCGATGTCGTTGACGAAGAGCGGCGCCGCGCCGCGACGATGGAGTGTCAGCGACCAGCGCACCGTCTGGTTGCCTCCCGTGCCCCCGCTCTCCAGCAGGCTGTTGAGACTGGCCAGCGCGACGATCTGCGGCGCCAGCGCGCGGTCTTCGATGCTCTGGAAGCGGTAGTTGCGAGCCGGCAGGGCAGCGCCCTCGAGTCGAACGGCGAGCGGCATGAGGCGAGGCGCAGGTCCCATCCGTCCCGCCACCGCCGCGCGGCGATCCTGTGTGGCCGTGCCGAGCGGCGCGCCGGAGCTGCCGAGCTTGAACGAGATCAGCTGACTCGACACGATGGTCGTGATCTCCGCACTCGAGAGCGGCAGCTTGACCGCGCCGGACTGGAACAGCGGATGTCCGAAGATCAGCACCTGATCGCCGTCTCGCCACGTCACGGTTCCGATGGCGGCGAGCTGCATGTCGCCGCGCAGGAGATCGATCGCGACCGCCGAGCCCGGTTCGAGCGCAGGCCGCGCCGTGTTTGCCACGCCGGTCTTCCCACCCGGCACCGCCGCCAGCCCGAGCGGCGCGAGAAGCTTCTGGGCGAAGGGAAGGGCCGCGGGATCGAGGCCCACGCACGACACGGGAATCGACAACGCCACCGGCGCGCCGAGCGCCGCCTCCCCGGTGTTCGCCGGCGAGGTCGCTCCGGCCGGCGCGATCGGGGCAGCGCCCGCCCAGCTCAGTCCCCGGTACGTGGCCACCGACGTGGAGGCCGGCTCCAGACCGCTCGGTCCAGCGGTACCGGCATCGCCGCCTTCGGGCCGCGGCAGGCGGAGCACCTGGAGCATCTCGCCGATGGGCGTGACGCCGAACAAGGGCTCGCGACTGAAATTCCAGCCACTCGACAGAGCGCCGACCAGCTTGCCGTCCACATAGACCGGAGAGCCGCTCATGCCCTGCGCGATCCCCGTCTTCACCACGCGCTCGCTGGTCGCCTTGGCCAGGATCAGATCACCCTGGACGTCACCGGTCTTGAGCACGCCGACGATCTCCGCCTCGAACTCCTCCACCTTCTGGCCGGAGAACACCGTGCGCACGACCGCCTTCTGGCCCGCCTGGAGCTGGTCGGGCGACATCGTGGGAACGGGCGCGGAAACCGCCGGACCGGCGGCGAAGAGAAGGCTCGCGATCGACGCGATCCATACGCGGAGGCTCATCGGCCAGTCACTATAACAGAGCGGCATCGATCGAGGCCGCCGGCGCACGTGCTCGGCTTGAACCACTGTCGGGTTGCTCTTAGAGTGCCGCGCCATGCCATCCACCCTGCTCGCCCGGCTCGCCAAGGGTCCCCTGCTCGCCGATGGAGCCATGGGGACGCTTCTCAACCAGCGCGGGATCGGCTTCGAGACCTGTTTCGATGAGCTCAACCTCTCCCGCGCGGCGCTCATCGAGGGCGTGCATCGGGACTACCTGGTCGCCGGCGCGGAGCTGATCGAGACCAACACGTTCGGCGCGAATGCCCTGCGGCTCGCGGCGCACGGTCTGGAAGACCGGGTGCGGCTCATCGCGCGTCAGGGCGTCAAGATCGCGCGCGCGGCGCGCGAGATCGTGGGCGTCGAGGCCTTCGTGGCCGGCAGCGTCGGACCCCTGGGCAAAGTGCTGGAGCCATTCGGCCCGCTCACCGTCGAGGAGGCGGAGGCCGCATTCCAGGCGGTGGCCGAGGGGCTGCTCGAAGGCGGCTGTGAGTGTTTCATCCTCGAGACCTTCCAGGACCTCAACGAAGTGATGGCGGCGCTGCGTGCGGTGCGGCGCGTGACCCTCGATCTGCCGGTGATCGCGCAGATGACCTTCGGCACCGACGGCAAGACGATGTACGGACACACGCCCGCGCTGGCGGTCCGCACGCTGCGAGACGCCGGCGCGGACGTGGTCGGCATCAACTGTGGCGTGGGTCCTCAGCCCACGCTCGAAGTGCTGGAACAGATGATCGCCGCCGCCGACGGCATGCCGGTCTCGGCGATGCCGAACGCGGGTCTCCCTCAGTACGTCGGCGGGCGATTCGTCTACATGACGAGCCCTGAGTACTTCGCGGAGTTCGCGGCGCGCGCGGTGGACCTCGGCGTGCGCCTCGTGGGCGGCTGCTGCGGAACCACACCGGCTCACATCCAGGCCATGCGCGAGCGGCTCGCATCCCGGCTTCCCGCCGAGAAGCTGGCGCCCGGAGCGGAGGTGCGCGTGCTCGAGCAGGCGCCCGCCACGATGGCGCCGACCGCCCCGCAGAAGACGCCCTCGCTCCTCACCAAGCTCCAGGAAAAGTTCGTGGTGAGCGTGGAGATCGATCCGCCGCGCGGGATCAACACCACCAAGGTCATGGAAGGCGCGCGCCTGATGGCGAACCGAGGCGTGGACTGCGTCAACATCGCCGACTCGCCGATGGCCCGTATCCGGATGAGCGCGATGGCGCTCGCCTATCAGATCCACACGCACTTCCCGCGACTGGAGATCATCCTTCATTTCACCTGCCGCGACCGGAACCTGATGGGCCTGCAAAGCGACCTGCTGGGCGCCCATGCGCTGGGGCTGCGAAACATCCTGGCCCTGACCGGGGACCCGCCGAGCCTGGGGGACTACCCGAACGCGACGGCCGTATTCGACACGGACGCGCCCGGTTTGATGCGCATCATCCACCGGATGAATCAGGGAACTGACCTTGCCGGGACATCCATCGGGGCGGCCACCAACTTCGCGGTCGGCTGCGGGGTGAACCCGACGGCGGACGACCTGGACGCCGAGATCGAGTACGTCAAGCGCAAGCTGGAAGCCCAGCCTCACTTCGTGATGACCCAGCCGGTGTACGAGCTGGATTGCTGGAAACGATTCGTGGACCGGCTCCGGGGGGTCACCCAGGTGCCGATCCTGATCGGCATCCTGCCCCTCCAGTCCTTCCGCCACGCCGACTTCCTGCACAACGAGGTTCCCGGTATTACCGTTCCGGATTGGATTCGTGGGAGGATGCATGAGGCCGGCAACGAGGGGCAAAGGGTCGGCGTCGAGCTGGCGCGCACGCTCCTCGGCGAGTGCAGGGCCATGGCGAACGGCGTCTACCTGATGCCGTCATTCGGGCGCTACGAGAACTGTCTCGAGGTTCTGGAGGGCTCCCCATGAGTCTGCTCCTCTATTTCGTCGTGATGGCGGTCGTCATGCTCGGCTTGTCGCATCTGCTGCCGGGCTTCCGGGTCGACGGCTTCCTGCCCGCGTTCCTCGGGGCGGTGGCGCTGGCGGCGGTGAACACGATCGTCAAGCCGATCCTTTTCGTGCTCACGCTGCCCTTCACGATCATCACGCTCGGCCTCTTCTTGTTCGTCCTCAACGCCATCTGCCTGTGGATTGCCGCGCTGATCGTGCCCGGCTTCCGCGTCGATGGCGTGTTGACCACACTCTTGGCTTCGTTGCTGCTCGCGGTGGTGGGCATGGTCTGGAAGGCGGCGACCCGGGGCAGCTGACATCACATCGCGGGAGGATCCCATGGAGAGGACCCAAATGGACGCGCTGCGGATGGACCCTGTCGACGATGCGAGCCTCTCCCGCCTCGCACGCGGCTTGATCGGATCGGAAGTGCTGCGAATCGCGGCCGAGATCCGCGCGCTCATGGCGCAAGGCCAGCCGGTGTGCAACCTGACGGTTGGCGACTTCGATTCGCGGGAGTTTCCTCCTCCCCGGCGGCTCGTGACCGGCGTTCAGAAGGCGCTCGACGATGGGCACACCAACTATCCGCCGAGCAACGGCGTGCTCGAGCTGCGCCAGGCGGTGGCGCGCTTCTATCAGCGCGAGTTCGGGCTCGACTATCCGCTCGAGTCCGTGCTGGTGGCCAGCGGAGCTCGTCCTCTGATCTATGCCACCTATCGCGCTCTGGTGGATCCCGGCGACTCGGTGGCGTTCCCGGTTCCGTCGTGGAACAACAACCACTACTGCTACCTGACCGGGGCCCAGGGCATCCCGATCGAGGTGACGCGCGAGTCCTGCTTTCACCCCACCCCGGCCCAGGTGCGCGCGCTTCTGCCCAAGGTCCGTCTGCTGGCGCTCAACACGCCGCTCAACCCGACCGGAACCGCGATCGAGCCCGAAGTCCTGGCCGAGATCACCCGTGACCTGGTGAGCGAGAACGAGCGCCGGCGAGAGCGCTCCGAGCGTCCGGTCTTCCTCATGTTCGACCAGGTCTACTGGTCGCTGGAATTCGACCGCTGGGAGCCGGTCTCTCCGCCCGCGCTGGTCCCCGAGTCGGCCCCCTACGTGGTGATGCTGGACGCGATCTCGAAGTCTCTGGCCGCCACGGGGCTCCGGGTGGGTTGGTCGGTTGCCGCGCCGGTGGTGACGCAGCGCATGTCGGATCTGCTCGGTCATGTCGGGGCCTGGGCGCCCAAGGCGGAGCAGGTGGCCACGGCCGCATTCATCGACGATGCCGAAGCCTTCGCGAGCTTTCGGCGGGACATGCACCGTCGCCTGCGCGAGCGTCTCGACCGTCTGTATCGCGGGCTCTCGGGGATGAAAGACCGGGGACTTCCGGTCGAAGCGATCGAGCCCGAAGGAACCCTCTACCTCTCGGCTCGCTTCGATCTCTTCGGGCGCTCGATCGACGGGCGGGAGATCCGCACCAACGACGACATCCGCCGGCTGCTGCTCCAGGGCGCCGGCCTCGGCGTCGTCCCCTTCCAGGCCTTCGGGCTGGAGCGCGAGAACGGATGGTTCCGGCTCTCGGTCGGCGGCGTGACGCTCGAGGCCATCGAAGGCGGACTCGATCGACTGGGGACCTTGCTGGACCGCGTCGGTCGCTAGCCGGGGAGGTCTCGCGAACACCCGCCAACCTTGCGGGGGTTCGCGTGTCTATCAGGCGTAGGACTCCCAGAGGCACTTCCCCTTGGCCCTCTCGGGTTCCCCCAAGGAGGCGGGTCATGAGAATCCAGAGACGAGAATCAGCGGGCGTCGTGATCCTGGAGATCGCGGGCGACTACTTCGGCGGGCTCGAGACCCATGCCCTCGAACAGGTTCTGGGCGACGAGATGGCCGCCGGGAACGTGCTTCTGCTCCTCGACCTTTCGAGCTGCCACGCCATGAACTCGACGGCGCTCGGCATCCTGATCGAAGCGCATCGCGCGTGTGAGGCCCAGGGTGGCGTGATGAAGCTGTGCGGCGCGCAGGGACGCATGAAGAGTCTGCTGAACGTGCTTCACGTGGAACGGCTGTTCGAGCAGTACGGGACCGAGGCGGAGGCGCTGGCCTCGTTCGTCCAGCAGGCGAGCGCCTAGCTCAGGATTCTCCGAGGCTTCGCTTGAGCTCGGCCAGCAGCGCGAGCGCCTCGAGCGGCGTGGTCGCATCGAGGTCGGCGGAGCGAAGGGCTTCGACCACCGGGTGGGGCGCTGTCCCGAAGAGCGGAAGCTGTCCCGCGGCTTCGGCGGACACGGCACGTCCGCGCCCCTTCCGGCCCAAATGCTCCACCGTCCGCTCGCGCTCGAGCTCCGCGAGCACCGTCCTGGCGCGGTCGATGACGGAGTCCGGAAGTCCCGCGAGCTGCGCGACGTGGATGCCGTAGGACCGATCGGCGGCGCCATCCGCGATGCGATGGAGAAAGACCACTCCATCCCCCCACTCCTGGACGACGACGTGGACGTTCCGCAAACGCGAGAGCGAGTCCGCGAGCTGGGTGAGCTCATGATAGTGCGTGGCAAAGATGGTCCGTGGCGTGGGTCCGCCCTCCGCGTGGAGGTGTTCCGTCACCGCCCAGGCCAGAGCCAGGCCATCGTAGGTGGCGGTGCCGCGCCCGATCTCGTCGAGCAGCACCAGTGAGCGCGCGGTCGCGTTGCGAAGGATGTCGGCGGTCTCTTCCATCTCGACCATGAACGTGCTCTGCCCGGCCCCGAGCCGGTCGGACGCGCCGACGCGCGTGAAGAGGCGATCCACCCATCCGATGCGTGCGGCGCGGGCCGGGACGAACGAGCCGGACTGGGCCAGCAGGACCGCCAGCGCGATCTGCCGGAGGTAGGTGCTCTTGCCGCCCATGTTGGGGCCGGTGAGCAGCAGGATCTGGCGCTCGCGTCCGTCGAGCGCGACCGCGTTCGGCACGAACTCCCCGCGCGCCATGAGCTGCTCGACCACCGGATGGCGCGCCTCCTCGAGGATCAGCGCGTCGGAGTCGTCGAGCACCGGCCGGACCCAGCCGTAGCGCGCGGCCGCTTCGGCCAGCGCGGACTCCGCATCGAGAATCGCCAACGCGTCGGCCGCGGCCTGGAGCCCCGGAACGAACGCGGCGGCGCGCTCGCGGAGCTCCACGAACAGCTCGTGCTCGAGCGCCTTGAGCCGGTCCTCCGCGCCGAGCACTTCGCTCTCCTTCTCTTTCAGGTCGGGCGTGACGAAGCGCTCCGCCGTGGTGAGCGTCTGGCGCCGCTCGTAGCGCGGCGGAACCTTGTCGAGATGAGGCCGCGTGACCTCGAGGTAGTAGCCGAAGACGCGGTTGAAGCCGACTTTGAGACTCGCGATGCCGGTACGCGTGCGCTCGTCGCGCTCGAGATCCGCGATCCAGCGCTTTCCGGAGTGCGCGAGCTCGAACAGCCGGTCGCGATGCGCGTCGTATCCCGGACGCAGGATGTCGCCGTCGCGGGAGACCGGCGGCGGGTCCTCCACCAGGGCGCGAGCCAGCAGGTCCGACAGCTCGGGGAAGCCGGGGAGCGACTCGCGCGCCCGCGCGGCTTCGGCATCGCCGAGGCGCAGCAGGATCTCGGCGAGCGCCGGAAGCTTGTCCAGCGCGTCGCGCAGCGCGCCGAGATCGCGCGGCGTCGCCCGCCGGAGCGCCAGCCGGCTCGCCAGCCGCTCGAGATCGGGAAAGCCGCGCAACGCGTCTCGAAACGACTGGCGGTCGATGGCGCGCGCGAGCCATCGCTCGACGGCATCGTGCCGCCGCTCGAGGGACTGCAGATCGGCCAGCGGGCGCTCGAGCCAGCTGCGCAGCTTGCGACCGCCGAGCGTCGTGACGGCGAGGTTCAGGTGGTGCCACAGCGTGTGGGCGGGCTCTCCGCCGGGCTGGGGCTGGAACAGCTCGAGATGACGGGCCGTGGCCGCGTCATAGCGCAGCGTCGGCTGATCGGCGAGGAAGCGGGCGCGCGGCGCCGAGAGCGCCGGTCCGCCCTGCACCCGGTCCAGATAGGCGAGCGTGGCGGCGGCCGCCGCTTCCGCGGCGGGCATCTCGCGGAGTCTGCCGGCGAGCGTGGCGCCCCAGCGCGCGTCGAGACGGGCGGTGTCGAGGAACGGCTCGGGGCCGGCCGTGGTGCGCGCGCCGGCCAGGCCGAAGAGCACCGGCTCGAATCGCTCGCGCAGAGCGATGGGAAGGCCCGAGATCTCGGGGATCAGCCATTCCGCCACCCGCAGGCTGGCGAGCGCTCCCTGGGCCTCGCTCCATCCGAGCGCGGCGAAGCTCACCTCGGATGTCGACACATCGGCCACGCACAGGCCAAGCGCCTCCTCGGTTGGCCACACCGCGGCGATGAAGTTGTTGGCGGCCGGATCGAGGAAGCTCTCTCCCACCACCGAGCCCGGCGTGAGCACCTCGGTGACGCCGCGCGCGACCAGGCCCTTGGCCTGCGACGCGTCCTCGAGCTGCTCGCACACCGCCACCTTGTGCCCGAGCTTGAGCAACCGCGCGACATAGGCGTCACGCTGGTGCCATGGCACGCCGCACATCGGGATCGGCTGCGGATCCTGCTTGTTGCGCGACGTGAGCGTGAGACCGAGCAGCGAGGCTCCCGCGATCGCGTCATCGAAGAACATCTCGTAGAAGTCGCCGAGCCGGAAGAACAGGAACGAGTCGGGATGGTCCTGCTTGGCGCGCCGATACTGATCCATGAGCGGCGTCCGGCTCGCGGCCTTGGGCGCAAGGGTGCTCACTCGGCCCTCACCACCTGATAGGTGACGCCGAGCGCCCGCACGGCGAGCTCGCCCGCCTGCCGGGCGTCTGCGGCGCTTCCGTACGCGCCGAGGCGCACGACGTGGATCGCCGACAGGCCCTGCCCGCGGGTGATCACCTGGGCGTTCGGGAATCCGGCGCGCTTGGCCTCGGCGGCGAGCGCTCGCGCCCGGCCGCGATCCACGAACTGCCCGATCACCACCGCGATCGTCCCGGCGCCCGGGCGCTGTGCCGAAGCGGCGAGGTGGGCGCGGGCGGAGGCGGCTTCGATGCTGCGCGGATAGTCCTTGAGCAGCCGCTCGCGCGCGCGTCGCGCCTCGTCCTGTCGGTCCGCCCGCTCGGCCAGCGCGGCGATCCGCTCGAGGATGGTGGGTCCGGTTTCGCCCAGCGGCTGGCCGAGCAAAGGCTCGAGCGTCTCGAGCGCCTTCTCCGGCCGCTCGGCCACCTCCCAGGCCTGTGCCAGCCCGAGGAGCGCCGGCTCGCGCAGCGTCGTCGAGGTCCGCGCCACGTCCTCGAGCGCGGCTCTGGCCTGGGTGGGCTCACCGAGACCGAGGAACGCGAGCCCCTGCGCGTACCTGGCCCGCGGCTTCTCGCCCGGCGCCAGGCGTGCGGCGGCACGTCCGAAGGCGGCCGCGGCATGACGGAACTCGCCGCGTGCGTAGTGGAGCTGGCCCAGCACCATCACCGCCCGGGCGCCGGCTCCGGGATCGGCGGAGGTTTCGAGTCGGCGAAGCGTGGCCGGCAGGCTGTCGCTGGGCGTCCTCGCGAGCAGAGTGTCGAGGTCCGACGCCTGCGCGGCCGAGACCGAGGCGCTGAGGGCGAGTGCCATGAGCATGGCGAGAGGCTTTCGCGTCATGCCGGGCAGGATACGGACGGCGCGGCACAAAGCAAGCTCACGGCACCCACGACATGGCCCGAGAGAAACACGGCAATACGCGGTCGCGGCGTCTGCGCGATGGGGGCGGCGGTCAGCGTGGCAGGCTCCCATGAGCTGCGCCGCCATCCATCTCAGAACTCCATCGAACGCGCCGGCGCCTCGGATCCCAAACACGCGACCTCGGCGCTCGGCGCCAGCGGCTTGCTCATGGGCCCTGCCGCGTGACCGCTCCTTTCAGCAGCTCGGCGCATCCCCGCGCTTCTCTCGGGCCATGTGGTGGGTGCCAGGGCCGCTCCTTCACAAGAAAAAACCGGGCGGAACGTGGGTTCCGCCCGGCGTGACTGCGGAGCTCGAGAGTTATTCCTCGTCTTCCTCCGGCTCGTCCTTCAACTTCTTGCCCTTCGCTTTCGAAGGATCTTCGGGCTCCTCGACCGGCGGGTTGGCGGCGATCTTGGCGCGCACCTGGTTGCGCCTCGAGGTCCACTCGGCCAGCGCGATGTCGTCCTGCTCCGCCAGCCAGCCCTTGACGCTGAGGATCAGGCGGTGATTCGGGACGTCGACACGAGTCACCTTCATGGTGAGCACCTCGCCCACCTCGAAGGCGTCCATCGGACGCTTCAGATCGTCGATGCCGAGCTGTGAGGTCGGGACGAAGCCCTCGATGCCGTTTCCCAGATCGACGATGGCGCCGCGATCGAACAGCCGGTTGATCGTGCCCGTGATCTCCATGCCCGACGGATACTTCTCGGCCAGCGACGGCCACGGATCCTCGGACACCTGCTTGAGTCCTAGGCTGATGCGGCGATGCTCCTTGTCGATGGCCAGGATCATGACCTCGACGGAGTCGCCCTTCTTGAGCACCTCGCTCGGATGAGCCACGCGCTTGGTCCACGACATGTCGGACACGTGCACGAGACCGTCGATGCCTTCCTCCAGCTCCACGAAGGCGCCGAAGTTCGTGAGGTTCCGGACCTTGCCCTTGACCCGCATGCCCGGCGGGTACTTCTGATCGAGGGTGAGCCAGGGATCCGGCTCCACTTGCTTGAGGCCGAGCGAGATCTTCTCGTTGGCCTTGTCGACCTTGAGGACCACCGCCTCGATGGTGTCGCCGAGGTTGACCACCTTGGACGGATGCCGCACGTGTCGCGTCCAGGACATCTCGGAGACGTGCACCAGGCCCTCGACGCCCTTCTCGAGCTCGACGAAGGCGCCGTAGTCGGTGATCGAGACCACTCGGCCCTTGATGCGATCGCCGACCTTGTACTTATCCTCGACGCCTTCCCATGGATAGGCATCGAGCTGCTTCAAGCCGAGTGAGATGCGCTCCTTCTCGGGATCGAAGTTGAGCACTTTGACCTTGAGACGATCGCCGATCTTGACCAGCTCGGAAGGATGGCCGACCCGGCCCCACGACATGTCGGTGATGTGGAGCAGGCCGTCGATGCCGCCGAGGTCCACGAACGCGCCGAAGTCGGTGATGTTCTTGACCACGCCCTCGCGCACCTGGTCCTTGGCCAGGTTCTTGAGGATCGCGCTCTTCAGGCGGTCGCGCTCTTCCTCGAGCACGGCGCGGCGCGAGACCACGATGTTCCGGCGGCGCTTGTTGAGCTTGATGATGCGCACGGAGACCGTCTGCCCCAGCAGGGCGTCGACGTTCTGCACCTGGCGCAGCGCGATCTGGGATCCCGGGAGGAACGCCTCCACGCCGTAGAGATCGACCACCACGCCGCCCTTGATCTTGCGCACCAGCTTGCCTTCGACCACCTGGGCCTGGTCGTAGGCGTCCTTGACGCGATCCCACACGCGGACGAAGTCGGCGCGCTGCTTGGAGAGCACGACCAGACCGTCCTGGTTCTCCATCTTCTCGAGGAAGACGTCGATGGTGTCGCCCACCTTGATGGAGGAGGGGTCCGGGAATTCGGACAGGGCGATGACGCCCTCGCTCTTGAACCCCACGTCCACCAGCACTTCCTTCTCGTCCACCGCCAGCACGGTGCCGCGGACGATCTCGCCTTCACCCAGTGAGCGCAGCGAGTCTTCGTAATGGCTGAGCATCTCCGCGCGCTGCTCTTGCGTGATGCCGTCCTCGTCGTCCTGATTGACGAGCCTGGGAGGTCGCGGTGCCCGCACCGGCATCTCCGTAGCGGGGGTAAGGGTCTTCTCCGACGTCTCCAGCATGAACGGGTGGCCTCCTGAATCGGTATGAGTTCGGGCGCTCAAGCGGCGCCCCGTGAAGCAGCGGTCTCCTGCCCGGTCCTGAGTATCGCGATCTCCCGCATGACGCCCTCGCCGACCTTCTGGTAGAGCATTCGCCCCGGCGTGAGGTCGGTCTCCGGATCGATCAGATCTTTCCAGTGGCGTGCGTGCCCGAACCACAGACGGACCTTCACGCCGCGGCGCCACCAGCGCGCCGGTCGATTGCTGCCCGAGATGTAGCAGGGCACGATCGGGACGTCCGCCTGGACGGCCATCATCCCGACACCGGGTCGCGGGGGATGCAACTCCCCGTCGCGCATCCGGCTTCCCTCGGGGAACATCAGCAGCGCTTCACCCTGCCGCAGCACCTCGAGAGCCCGCGCCAGTCCGCTGAGATCCGCGACTCCGCGACGAATCGGAATCGAGTTCAGCGAACGAATCAGCCACCCGAGCCCCGGCGTGCGGAACAGCTCCTCCTTGGCGAGGAAATGCACCTCGCGAGGAAGCGCAGACCCGATCATCGGGGGATCCCAGAACGAGATGTGGTTCGAGGCGATCAGCAACCCACCCTCGCGGGGGATGTGCTGGCGACCTCGTACGTCCCATCCCGTCAGCAGACCGAAGCAGCCGCTGGCGAAAAGCCGCGCGGCACTATAATACGGGCTCAACGAATCTCCTAACCTTCAAGGGCTCGCGCCCGAGCCGGGAACGCCGCCCGATGGGTCTCCTACCCCGGCCGGGAACCGCGGATGGGCCCGGACCAGCTTGAGGACCTCCGCAACCTGAGCCTCGACCGTCAGGGCGGATGTGTCCAGCGTCACGGCGTCGGGTGCGGCAACCAGCGGGCTGTCGGCGCGCTGACGGTCCCTCCGGTCGCGGCGATCGAGGTCCTCGGCCACCTGCTCGATGGGCGCCGGAATCCCGTGGCGCACAAGCTCCTGGTGGCGGCGCATGACCCGGGTCTGCGGAGCGGCATCGAGGAAGATCTTCAACTCCGCGTCCGGGAAGACCACGGTCCCGAGGTCCCTCCCCTCGGCCACGAGCGGGCCCTGCTGACGCAGACGCCGCTGAATGTCGACCAGGCGGCGGCGAACCACCGGCCGGGCCGCCAGTCGAGAGGACGTCTCGCTCACCGCCGGGGTGCGGATCCGGTCCGTCACGTCCACGCCATCGAGCCAGACCTGAGGCCGCTCCGGGGCGCCCGAGAGCGAGAGCTCGGTGGAACCGACGCACGCGTCGAGTGCCGCGTCGTCGTCGGGCGCGACCCCGAGCTCGAGCACTTTGACCGCCAGCGCGCGATAGAGCGACCCGGTGTCGACGTAGAGAAACCCCAAAGCGCTCGCCACCGCACGGGCCGTGGTGCTCTTTCCGGCGGCGGCCGGACCGTCGATCGTGACCACGAAGCTCATCGGGCGAGCGCGTCCTCTTCGGGGACTTCGACCTCGGCGCCCAGCGTGCGCAGCGCTCTCACGAACCCCGGGTACGAGGTGGCGATCTCGCTCGCGCCGGTCACCGTGACCGGGCCATCGGCGAAGGTCCCGGCGACGGCGAACGCCATGGCGATCCGATGGTCGCCGGCAGCATCGACGATTCCTCCGCGCAGGGTTCCTCCGTGAATCGAGAGCCCGTCCGGATGCTCCTCGACCTCGATGCCGAGGCGACGGAGATTCGTCGCCAGCGCGGCAATGCGGTCGCTCTCCTTCACCCGCAGCTCTGCCGCGTGGCGGATGCGGGTGACCCCGCGCGCCCGGGCGGCCGCCACGGCCAGCGCTGGAATCTCGTCGATCATCGTTGGAATGAAGTGCGCCCATGAGGCCGGTGTCCAGTCGCGAAGCGCTTCGAGCATGTCTGGCCCGGTGACGGTGACGTTCCCGATCGGCTCTCCCGCCTCCATCCCGGTTTGCTCTCGAGTGACCTTCGCCCCCATCTCTCCGAGTGCGAGCAGCAGTCCCGTCCGCGTCGGATTCAGGCTCACGCCCTCGGCGGTGATCGCAGCCCCCGGAGTGGCGGCGACGCCGGCCAGGAAGAACGCGGCCGCCGAGAAGTCGCCGGGCACACGCAGTCGCCTCCCCTGCAACCTGGCCGGACCCGTGACCGAGAAAGGAGGAACGAGGGCATCGTCGAGCTCGTGGGCGTCGATCTCCGCACCGAATTCCGGAAGCATGCGCTGGGTGTGGTCGCGAGCGCCTTCGATGATCACCGTGGTCTTGCCCTCGGCAAAGAGTCCCGCGAGCAGCACGCAGGAGGCCACCTGTGCGCTCCTGCTCTCGACCTTGTATTCGATCGCGTGTAAGGGCCCACCCTCGATCTCGAGCGGCGGGAGACGGTCGCCTTCGCGGGCGCTGAGCTTCGCGCCCATCCTCCGCAAGGGCTCGATCACACGGTCGACCGGACGCCGTTGCAGCGACGCGTCCCCGGCCAGTGTGGAGCGGAACGGCTGCGCCGCGAGCGGGCCGGCCAGAAGGCGCAGTGTGGTTCCCGAGTTCCCGCAGTCGAGTATCCCGTCGGGTTTCGAGAACCGCATCGCGCAGCCGCGAAGCGTCACCTTTCCGGGTTCACGCCGCACCTCGGCGCCGAGCGCCTCGAGGCAGGTGAGCGTCGACTCGCAATCGGCTCCCGGGTTCGGCTCCTCCACGGTCGTGACGCCCTCGGCGAGTCCGCCGAGAATGTACGCGCGGTGGGTGACCGACTTGTCTCCCGGCGGCGTGACGCTGCCGCCCAGGCCCCGTCCCGGATGAACGACGATACGGGAGGAAGCGCCGGGCGGCATGTTCGGATTCGGACTAGCGGCTTGCAGGACGGCGAGCGACGCGGCGGGCCGTGGTCTTGAGGGCCGTTGCCCGGCTTCCCGTGCGCTTGGCTCGCTGCACCACGCCTGCCTTCTTCTTCTTCGCCACGGCCGTGGTGCGGTGGATCGACTGGAGATTGCGCCAGGTGACGAAGTCGTCGAGGAGAATGCGGTGGCGCGGGTCGAGGCCGATGAAGCTGCACGCGAGCTCGTAGCCCGCGGGTCGCGACGCAGCGCCGGTCGGCATGCAGCGCACCACCACACCGTCGCATTTGAGCAGGCGCTGTGCGCCTTGAGTGCTCTTCTGGTTGGGCAGCACGATGGTGAGCGCGACCTTCGACAACGGAGCCAGGTAGTGCGGCGAGCTGCAGTACACGCCGCTCGAGGAAATGTTCTGGCTCTCGGTCACGATCTGGGTGAGGACGGCGCCGTTCGTGGGCTCGCCCTCGACCCGCATGCTGAGGCTGGCGTCTGCGCGTGTGCTCGTCCTGCGCTCGACCTTCGGAATTCCCTTCTTGCGCGGCATCAATGTCTCCCCCGGTGGCGGCGACCCGGTCGCCGCATCGGCACCTCGATGGCCATGTCGCATTCGCGGCCCGGGACGTCCACGCGGGCGACGGTGACGCGAACCGAGTCGCCCAGACTGAACCTCCGACGGGTGCGACGCCCCGTAAGGCGCACCCCCGTGGGATCCAGGACGAAGTGGTCGTCCAGGTACGAGCTCAGCCGGACGAAACCTTCCACTGGGACATCGTCCAGCTCGACGAAGAATCCGTGCGGATTCAGCCCGGTGATGATACCCGAACCTTGATCGCCGAGTCGCCCCTCCAGATACCGGAGGCCCTTGACTTTCACCGCTTCGCGCTCGGCATCGGCCGCGTTCCACTCCGAACCGGTGCACGACTCGGCGAGCCGGTCGAGCGCGTGGGGATCCCAGGCCGCGGACTTCCGGCGGTGAATCCACTCGCGCACTCGCCGGTGGTTGTGGAGATCGGGATAACGGCGGATCGGCGACGTGAAGTGGCAGTACTCGCGGGTGGCGAGCCCGAAGTGGCCAAGGTCCTTCTCCAGGTAGCGCGCGCGGGCCATCGACCGCAGCACCAGCCGATGGAGGACGCGCCGCCGCGCGGGATCGAGCGGAGCGCGCAGCAACGCCTGGAGGGCGCGAGCCGGGTCCTCGAGCGAGCCGAGGCGCGGCAGTGCGAGCGCGCGCAGCATGGCATCGAGGTCGACCAGCTTGGGAGGCCCCGGCGGCTCGTGGACGCGGTACAGCATGCCGCTCCTGCGCTCGGCCCCCTCCCGGCCCACGCAGCGGTTGGCGAGCAGCATGAACTCCTCGATCAGCTCGTGGCTCTCGAGGTGCGGGCGGCGCTCGATGCGAATCGGGACGCCGTGCTCGTCCACCCAGGCCTTGGTCTCGGGGACCTCGAGGTCGAGCGCACCGGTCTTCCAGCGCCGCGCCCGCAGCGCGCGCGCGAGTCTCATCAACGACTCCACCGCGTGCTGGAGGTTCGCTTCGAAGGGGTGCTTGCCGTCGAGCGCCTCCTGCACTCTTCCGTAGGCCAGTCGATGGCGGCTGCGGATCACCGTCTCTTCGAAGCGATAACCCTCGAGCCCGCCACGCTCGTCGAGCTCCACGAAGACCGACAGCGCCAGCCGGTCCTGGTCGGGCCGCAGTGAGCAGAGGTCCGCGGACAGCGCTTCCGGCAGCATGGGGATGACGCCGCCCGGGAGGTAGCAGCTCAGTCCGCGGAGCCGGGCCTCGGCATCGAGCGCGCCACCATCCGGGACGTAGTGCGAGACGTCGGCGATGTGGATGCCGACCTCGTGGGATCCATGCCCGAGCGAGCGCCAGGACAGCGCGTCGTCGTGGTCCCGCGCGTCCTCCGGATCGATCGTGAACACCAGCTGGTCCCGGATGTCGGTGCGATGGCGGATCTCGGCGGCTGTCGGCAGCTTCAGGCGGGCGGCTTCCCGCTCGGCGTCCGGCGGAAAGTGCACGCGCAGCCGATACTGCGAGGCCACCGCGTGATCGTCCCACTCGGGGCGGTCGTCGGCGCCGAGCACCTCGACGAGACGAGCGACCCGGTCCTCTTCGATCTCGGCGATGCAGTAGTCGCCGTCCTCTGGAGCCGCATGACTCTTCCAGATCAGCGGAACGCGGCCGGGCCGCACACGGCGTGCGGGATCGAAGATCCAACGGCCGCGCGTGAAGTACGCGCGGCCGAGGAGGCGGCGGGATTCGGGAGCCGGTGTTCCGAGCCGGCTAACGGACGCGTTTCTTATGGCGGTTCTTCCGCAGGCGCTTCTTTCGCTTGTGGGTCGCGATCTTCTTGCGCTTGCGTTTCTTGCCAGATCCCATCCGTCCTCCTTGTCGGATCGCCGCTACGAGGTGACCGGTTCCGGTGTCTCGACCGGACCGGAAATCGTGGACCGCAGTTCCTTGCTCGGCTTGAACACCGGGACCAGCTTGGCCGGGACCATGACTTCGGTCCCGCTCCGCGGATTGCGCGCCCGCCGGGCGCGACGCTCGCGAACCTTGAAGGTCCCGAACCCGCGGATCTCGAGATGCTTTCCTTCACTCAAGGCACGGCACACAGCGTCGATGAGCGAGTCGACGATGATCGCCGTGTGATTCTTCGACACGCCGGTCGTTCCGGAGATTTCTTCCACGAGGTCGGCCTTGGTCATGATTCCTCCGTGTACATCCCCGTCAGTCTGGATGCATGCGGCAGGCGCAGTCGGACGACCCGCAGGGGCCCGGAGTTGGTGCGGCCGCGCTCGCCTTGCCGACGGCGAAAGTTGAAAGGAGGCGCTCGACCCGAGTCGTGCCGCAGCGGGGGCAGCGCGCGGTGGCGCGCTCTGCGGACCTCACCAGCGACTCGAAGCGCTCGTGACAGGTCGTGCACCGGTATTCGTAGATCGGCATTCAACGACCTCCGCGGCCACGCTAACAGCCAGCCAGGGGTCCGGTCAACGGGCGCACCGCAAGCGAAAGGGCCCGTCCCCGAAGACAGGCCCTTCGCGATGACGCGATCTCGATGCGCGCTATTCGAGCACCGCCAGCTTGTGCGTCGCGTGCTCGCCGCCCGCCAGAGCGCTCACGAAGTAGATGCCGGCACCCGGCGCGCGACCGCCCTCGTCCTTGCCGTCCCAGCGCACGCGCAGCACGCCGGCGCCGTCCGCCACGCCTTCCATCGAGCGCACGCGACGACCCGAGGCGTCGAGGATCTGCAGGCCGACTCTCTGTCCCGCCCGGGCGGTGATCGCGAATTCCGATCCTCCGCGCGCCGGATTGGGAATGGCGCGCAGCTGGAGCCGGGGGTTGGTCAAGGCTGAGGGACCGACTCCGGTGGTGGAGCCGGGCGCCGCCGCGAGCGCCGCCGCGAGGTCGAGGATGCCGGGGCCCAAAACCTTCGTATTGAGCGGATTGAAAGGCTTGGTGTTGCCGGTGATGAGCGCGGCCTTCTGGGCCGCCGTCAGCGCCGGATTCCAGGACTCGAGAACCGCCGCGGCGCCCACCACGTGCGGGGTCGCCATCGAGGTCCCGCTCAGGACGCCCACGTAATCGCCGTCCGCGATGCCGTTGTCCTGGTTGGGGCTGTAGGTGCTGAGGATGATGCTCCCGGGAGCCGCCAGGTCGACCAATGGACCGTGGTTGCTGAAGCTCGATCCCATCCCCGTGGAATCGGTGGAGCCGATGCACAGGACGCCGGCCACGGTGGGAAGGTACGAGTTCGACGAGGTCACCTGGACGTTCGAGTTCCCGGCGGAACAGACGACCAGGACGTCCTGCGCCTGGACGTTGGTGAGCGCCGTGCTGATCCCGCCGGTGTTGCTGGAGCCCCACGAGCAGTTGACCGCCGCGACGTTGACGCCGCGCGCCTTGAGATCGGCGATGTAGTTGAGCGCCTGCGCGGCCCAGGTCATCGACACCACGCCGCCGATCCGATTGGCCGGCGGCGGTTCCGCGCACTGCATGGCGTCGCCCACGCACGCGTGGTAGCCGATCCGCGCCGGGATGAGACGAACGCCGGCAGCCGGCCCACCTTCTCCCCAGCCGCCCGCGACGCCGGCGACGTCGCGCCCATTGTTCGCGATCGCGCCCACAGTGCCACTGGTGTGGGTCCCGTGACCGTCCCCGTCACGCGGATCGTTGTCCGTGGTCATGCAGTCGGGATCACGGCAGAACGTTCCCGCAAGCACCGCGGAGACGAAGTCCCATCCGACCACGTCGTCGGCGAATCCGTTGCCCTCGTTGTCCCCGCCGCCCGGAGGATCGAAGGGGCTCACCCATACGTTGCCGTTGGTCACGTTGTCCGCGGGGCCGGGAGGATCGGTGCCGCCGAGGTCGTTGTGGTAATAGCGCATGCCGCTGTCGAGCATGCCGACCGCGACGCTCGAGTTGCCGGGCTCGCGGTCCCAGGCCACGTTGGCGCCCATGCCGTAGGGCTTTTGGTAGTGCCACTGGTCGCGCGGGAAGGTCGCGGTGCCGAACTTGTAGTAGGGGTCGTTGGCGTCGATGTGGAAGGTGTGGATGCCGACCTTCTCCACCCGCTCCACGTCTGCATGCTTCTCGAGCTCCGCCTTGGCATCGTCGAGCCCCATCCCGGGTGCGAGCTTGACGATGTAGTGCCCGGTCATCTCGGGCGCCATGGAGCCCCTGGCCCGCGGCTGGGCATTGGGGAACTCCCGCTCGAAGCTGCGCGCCGCCACCCGATCGAGGACAGCCTGGACCCGCTCGATATTGGCGCGCGCGCGCCCTGCCTGGGCGGGGAGCGCATAGAGCTGATGCGCCGTGGCTGGCTTGAACACCACCACCAGCTCGTCGGGCACGTAGCCGACGAAGTCCGATCCGGTCCTTGCCGGACGCTGGATCACATTTTCCGCGGACGCCGGCGCGGTGGAGGACGCAACGAGCAGGGCGAGCATGACCCCGGCCTGGAGCGGGGCGCGCACGCGATGGACCATCATCAAAGACCTCCTGAGGTGGCGAGCTTCACGAGAGGCAGCGGCCGAGAGGCGCAGATCGAATCGACGACTATACGCGCACATGCACCGAACCGCCCGATCTTTCGATCGGGCGGTTCAGAGCTGCGGCGGCTGGCGATCAGGATCAGTCGAGGACCACCAGCTTGCTGGACGCACGGCCGGAGGCGGTCGACGCCGTCACGAAGAAGAGGCCCGATCCGGCGGTCCGGCCCGTGGAGTCCTTGCCGTCCCAGCGTAGCCGCAGCACTCCGGTCCCGTCGGCCAGACCGCTCATCGCGCGCACGGTTCGGCCGCTCGCGTCCACGATGCGAAGGTCGACGCGCTGACCCGGGCGCGCCTGGATCGCGAGGTCGGAGCTGCCGCGGGCGGGATTCGGGAAGGCGCGAAGCTGGATCCGCGGACCCCCGGCGATGGGCCGATCCCCCACCCCCGTGGTGGGACTGGGCGCCGCCGCCAGCGCCGCGGCGAGATCGAGGATGCCGGTGCCGAGCTGCTTGGAGTGGAGCGGACCGAAAGCCTTGGTGTGGTTGATGAGCAGGTCGGCCTTCTGCTGCGCCGTGAGCGCCGGGTTGTAGCTCTCGAGGATCGCGGCGGCGCCCACCACGTGCGGCGTGGACATGGACGTTCCATCGGACACGCCCACGTACATCAACGTCGTGTCGACCTGGGCCGGATCATGTCCGGTGCTGATGATGCCGACCCCTGGCGCCGACAGGTCCACGGAGGGGCCGAAGCTGGTGAAGCTGGCGTCATTGCCGAGCGAGTCGGTGGCGCCGACGGTGACCACGCCGGCGAGCGTCGGCAGAAACGAGGCGACGAGCGCGTTGGAGTTGCCGGCGGAGCAGACGATGAGCACGTCTTTCGCCTGCAGATTGAGCGCCGCAGCCTCGATCCCTCCGGTATTGCTGTTGCCCCAGGAGCAATTGAACGCCGCGACGTTGATGCCGCGGTCCACGAGTCCGGCGATGTAATTCATCGCCTGCGCGGCGTAGGTCATGCTCACGATGCCCACGGTGGTCGGCGGCGGCAGGTTGACGCGCGCCCGGTGGCCGATGCGCATCGGGATCACCTTGACGCCGTTCCCGGCGCCGGTGGTGGTTCCATCGCTGAACCCGCCGGCAATCCCGGCGACGCCGCGCGCGTTGTTGGTGATCGCGCCGATGGTCCCGGCGACGTGGGTGCCATGCCCGTCGGTGTCGTTGGGATCGTTCTCCGCCAGACCGCAGTCGGTATCGTATCCGGCGCACGTTCCGCCGGGAATGGCGGCCTCCACGAAGTCCCAGCCGATCACGTCGTCGATGAAGCCGTTGCCGTCATTGTCGACGCCGTCGGGAGCGTCGAGCGGGTTGACCCAGATGTTGCCCTGGGTGTCGTTGTCCGCGGGTCCCGGTGGGTTGGCGCCTCCCAGGTCGGTGTGGCGGTACTTGGTCCCGATATCGGCGACCGCAGCCGCGACCGCGGGATCCCCGGTCTCGGTGTCCCACACGGTCTCGCAGCCCATACCCTTTGCATTGATGTAGTTCCACTGGCGATTAGGCCAGCCCGTCGGCTGGGGCAGCGGCGTCCAGATATAGCGCGGATCGTTGGGACGAAGATCGATCGCGTGGATCCCGTTCTTCTCCACGTGGTCGACGTCTGCGCTCTTCTCGAGCTCGGCTTTGGCCTCGTCGAGGTTCATTCCCGGAGCGAGCTTGAGGATGTAGTGGCCGGTCATCTCCGGGGCCATCGAGCCCGGCGCCTTGGGACGCGCGTCCGGGAACTCGCGATCGAAGCTCCGGGCCGCCACGCGATCGAGCAGCTGCTGCACTCGCGCCAGGTTGGCGCGCGCGCGCCCAGCCTGGGCCGGTAGCGAATAGAGCTCGTGCGCGGTGGAAGGCTTGAAGACCACGACCAACTCGTCCGGAACGTAGCCCAGAAAGCTCGGGCCGGTAGGCGCCGGACGCTCGACGACGTTCTCGGCCACGGCGAAGCCTACGACCGTGGTGCTGATCAGCAAGACGGCGGCGATGCCTTTTCGCATGGAGGCAGGGTAACCAGGAACCATCATGAGGGACCTCCTGGCAGGAGAGGCAGATCCGGATCGGAAGCGGCCGCTCCGATGCGTTTCGTTGGGCCGCATGAACTATACGTGCTTGCCCATCTCAATTCCCTGACCTTTTGACCGACGGACCAGCGCAGAGAGCAAAGTCATGGGCCCCACCACGGCTTCAGGGATGCAATCGCCAGGGATCAGCTGCCGTGGTTGGGGCCCGTCAAATGTGTTCCCCGTTTCGACCGTGTGCACTGCCGTAAGACTCCTTCGCTCGCGATAGGGGGATCAGCCCACAGCAGGCCAAGCACGAGTCGTACAGGGAACAACCCGTATTCACTTTCGCGTCCGGCGCCGCCGGCCGCTCGGTGACACGGAATCGCACGCCCCGTGCCGGGCTTTGAAACGCCTGTGGTCTGGCCCTATAACTTGCTGTGTGGCAGCGGGATGGAGACTTCGTAGGACTGACGCCACGCAGCGGATCGAGAGCGATCGGCCGAAAGAGTGGGGAAGTTCCCCCGACCGCTTCACGCCGTCTGGGCGAACGCACCTAGGATGCGCCTCCCGCTGAAGCGATCCGAATCAGCTCGAGACGGCGCCGGTCCGGTCGACCTGCTCGGCGAAATGGCAGGCGGACCAGTGGCCTTGTCCGATGGGCCGAAGCGGCGGCTCTTCCTTGGAGCAGATCTCGCGGGCCATGAAGCACCGCGGATGGAACCGGCATCCGCTGGGGGGCCGGGCCGGACTCGGCACGTCCCCTTTCAGCACGATCCGCTGCTTCTTGCGCTCGGGGTCGGGAACCGGGATCGCCGACAGCAGGGAAACGGTGTAAGGATGCCGGGGGTTCGCGTACAGCGTGTCGCTGGTGGCGAGCTCGACGATCTTTCCCAGGTACATCACCGCGACCCGGTTGCTGATGTGCTCGACCACCGAGAGATCGTGGGCGACGAAGAGGTAGGTGAGCCCCATCTTTCTCTGGAGCTCCCGCAGAAGATTGATGATCTGCGCCTGGATCGAGACGTCGAGCGCGGAGACCGGCTCGTCGGCCACGATCAGCTTGGGGCTCACGGCCAGCGCTCGCGCGACCCCGATCCGCTGGCGCTGGCCACCCGAGAATTCGTGCGGATAGCGGCGAGCATGATCGGGGTGCAGGCCGACCAGCTGCAGCAGCTCGGCGACGCGCGCACGGGCGGCCTGGCCCTTGGCGAGCCGGTGGATGGTGAGCGCCTCGGTCAGCATGCTCCCCACCGTGAGCCGCGGGTTGAGGCTCGAGTAGGGATCCTGGAAGACGATCTGCATCTCGCGCCGCAGCGCACGCAGGTCGCGCTTGCCGAGATGCAGGATCTCGCGACCCTCAAACTTGACGCTGCCCGCCGTCGGCTCGATCAAGCGCAGGATGCAGCGGCCGGTCGTGGTCTTGCCGCACCCGCTCTCCCCCACGAGTCCCAGGACCTCGCCGCGCTCGACCGAGAAGGACACGCCGTCCACCGCCTTCACGTGACCGACGGTCCGCGAGAGCAGGCCCTTCTTGATCGGAAAGTGCTTCTGGAGTCCTTCGACCTGAAGCAGCGGATCAGGCACTCGCCGCTCCTTCGCTGGTCGGCAGAGCTCCCGCCGGGTTGACGAGACCGGCGGCGATCTCCTGAGAGCGCCAGCATCGGGACATATGGCCGCCGCCGAAGTCGAGCACCGGCGGATCCTCGTTGCGGCACTTGTCCACGGCGATCGGACAGCGCGGATGGAAGCGGCAGGCGCGGGGGAAGTGCGCGGGGTTCGGCACGTTGCCGGGAATCACCTTGAGCACGTCCTTCTTCACGCCGAGCTTGGGGAGCGAGGCGAGCAGGCCGGCCGTGTAGGGATGCAGCGGGCGGCGGAAGGCCTCGCCCACCGAGCAGTACTCGACCACCTGGCCCGCGTACATGACCGCCACGCGATTGGCGGTCTCCGCGACCACGCCGAGGTCATGGGTGATGAGCAGCACCGCCATGCCCAGCTCCTTCTGGAGCCGAGAGAGCAGCTCGAGGATCTGGGCCTGGATCGTGACGTCCAGCGCGGTGGTCGGCTCGTCGGCGATCAGGATCGACGGCCGGCAGGCGAGCGCCATGGCGATCATCACCCGCTGGCGCATGCCTCCCGACATCTGGTGCGGATACTCGTCGACACGCTGCTCCGGCAGCGGGATCCCCACCAGCTTGAGCATCTCGATGGCGCGCGCCCGCGCCTCCTTGCGGTCCACCTTCTCGTGGAGCACGACGGCCTCGATGATCTGCTCGCCGCAGGTGTAGACCGGGTTCAGCGAGGTCATGGGCTCCTGGAAGATCATCGAGATCTCCTTGCCCCGGATCTTGCGCATCTCGGGCATCGAGACCGTGGCGAGGTCGCGCCCCTTGAAGAGGATCCTCCCTCCCACGATGCGCCCCGGCGGAGTCGGCACGAGACGAAGGATCGAGAGCGCGGTGACGCTCTTGCCGCTGCCCGACTCCCCGACCACCGCGAGCGTCTCGCCCGGCTGGATCTCGTACGAAACGCCGTCGACGGCGCGCACGACGCCGTCGTCGGTGAAGAAGTGTGTCTTCAGGTCCTCCAGGCGGAGCAAGGGCTCGCTCACGCGCTCTTTCCTCCCAGGATGCGTCGCGGATCGAGGGCGTCTCGCAGGCCGTCGCCGAGGAAGTTGAAGGCCAGGACGGTCAGGAAGATCGCGGTGCCGGGGGCGAACAGCATCCACGGGAAGGACGTCAGCGCGCGCAGGCTCTGGGCCTGACGAAGCATGTTGCCCCATGACGCGGAGGGCTCCTGGACGCCGAGCCCGATGAAGCTGAGCACCACTTCGCCCAGGATGTAGCCCGGAATCGAGATGGTCGCCGCCACGATCACGAACGACATCGTGTTGGGCAGGATGTGGCGGCCGATGACGCGTAGCCGGCTCATGCCCAGAGCCTCGGCCGCGGCCACGTACTCCTGGCGCCGGATGGAGAGCACCATGCCCCGGATGATCCGGGCGAGGCCCGCCCATCCAATGAAGGCGAGGATGACGACGATCCCGAGGTAGATCTGCTGGCTCGGCAGGTTGCTCGGGAAGAGCGCGCGCAGGGCGATCAGCAGGTAGAGGCCGGGAATGGACAACAGCAGCTCGGTCCCGCGCATGATGATGTTGTCGATCCACCCTCCGAAGTATCCGGAGATGCCGCCCAGCAGAAGGCCGAGGGAAAACGAGATCGCGATGCCGATCAGGCCCACGGTGAGCGAGATCTGGCCGCCGAACAGGAGTCGCGAGAACACGTCGCGCCCGAGGCCGTCGGTGCCGAGCAGGAAGATCCGACCCGGAGCATCGACGCCGAAGAGATGGCGGTCGGTCGGCCAGATCCCGAACAGGCGGTAAGCGGAGCCCTTGACGAACAGCTTGATCGGAAGGGCCACCGTCTTGTCCTCGGCGTAGGTGAACCGCAACTGCTCCTTGACCGACGTCGGATGGACGAAGGGCCAGAGATGGAACCTCCCCTGCGAGTCCACCCAGTGGAGACGCATCGGCGGGTGGAAGAAACGATCGCGGTCCATGACGTCTTCGCGGTAGGGCGCGACGAAGGGAGCGAACAGCGCGAGACCGTAGAGGATCACCAGCACGACTCCGCCGACCACCGCGATCTGGCTCTTGCGAAACTGCCTCCAGAACAGTCTCCACGGCGACTGGGGAGGCGCGCTTCGAACGGTTGGGTCCGGCTCTCCCCGGGCCGTCTCCGGTTCGGGAATGGCCGGGGCCAGCAGCGGCTCAGTCATAGGCGATGCGCGGATCGGCGATCGCCAGCATGATGTCGGCGATCAGATTGCCGAGCACCAGCATGGTCGAGGCGATCATGACGGCCCCCAGCACGACGTACTGGTCCTGCGACGTGAGGGCTTCGAGCGTGATGCGACCCAGCCCCGGCCACGAGAAGATGATCTCGGCGACGAACGCTCCCGACAGCAACGCGCCGATCGTGAAACCGAACAGGGTGATGAGCGGATTGATGGCGTTGCGCACCGCGTGCTTGAAGATCACGGTGTTCTCGTCCAGCCCTTTGGCGCGGGCCGTGGTCACGTAGTCGAGGCGGAGCACGTCGAGCAGGTTTCCGCGCATCTGCCGCATGCGGGCGGCGAGCGGGATGAGCCCGACCACGAAAGCCGGCAGCGCCAGATGTCTGAGCAGATCGATCGCTTTTCCGACCGTGTCCATGGAATCCCAGTCGATCGAGCGCATGCCCCCCACCGGCAGGATCCCGGTATTGGCGGCCAGCCAGAGCAGCAGAAGCCCCGAGAGGACCTCGGGAATCGACAGCCAGAGGAACGCGATCAGCGAAAGCCCTTTGTCGATCCAGCTGTACTGCCGCACCGCCGCCCACACTCCGAGCGGGATCGCGAGTCCCCAGGTGACGACGGCGGCCGCCAAGGCGAGGATCAGCGTGTTGAGCAGGCCTTCGCGAAGCACGGTGAAGGCCGGCTGGTGGCGCGTGAACGACTCCCCGAAGTCGAAGTGAAGGAAAACGTTCTTCAGGTAGATCCCGTACTGGACGTACCACGGCTGGTCGAGCCCGAAGCGCGCGCGCATCGCGTCCAGGGTCGCCGGCGAGATCATCGGGTTCTCGCCCATGGTGGTGAGAAAATCACCCGGAGCGAGTTGCAGGAGCAGGAATGTCAGCGCAGAGATCCCCAGCAGCAGGGGAATCGTCTGCAGCAGGCGCCGCAGAATGAATGTCCGCATGAGCTAGGTGATCAGACGCCCTTCGCCTTGACGAAGACTCGGTCGATGTTCCACAGCAGCCGGTGGGGGATCACCGATGGCTCCATGTTGCCAAACCTGTTCCGCACGGGAAGCTTCGCCTTGAGCGTCGGCAGCCAGATCACGAAGCACTCGTCGTTGATGATCTTCTGGATCTCGTTCCAGGTGCGGCGCCGCTCCGCCATATCGAGCGTGCCCACGTTGGCCGTCACCAGCTCATCGATCTTCGCTTCGGCCGCCGTCTCGGGCTTCGGTTGCTTCACGTTCCAGTAATGGGTGAGACCGCTCGAGCGGTAGACGTTCTGACCCATGCCCGGATCGGGAGGCACGCCGCTCTGCAGGCCGAGCAGGATGGCCTCGTACTGGAAGTCCTCGCGCAGGTTGGTGATCAGCGTGTTGAATTCCATGCCCGCCGGCACGCACTCGACCCCGACTTTGGCGAGATCGTCCTTGATGAAGTTGCACATCTGCATGCGCAGCAGGTTGTCGCCGTTGGTCTTCAGCGTGAAGCTGACCTTTCGGCCGTTCTGGTCCTCGAGAATGCCGTCGCCGTTCTTGTCCTTCCACCCCAGGCTGGCGAGAAGCTTCTTGGCCTCCTCGGGGTTGTAGTCGTAGTGCGGCAGCTCGGGCCAGTGCCAGGTCTTGTTGCCCGGCGTCGTGGTCGACCAGTTCTTGACCCCTTCGCCGAAGTAGACGCTCTTGATGAGCGCGTCTCGGTCGACCGCCATCGACACCGCGCGGCGGAACACCGGGTTCGAGAACCATGCGTACTTGGCGGCTTCGACCTGGGGCTGGCCGACCTTCTTGCCCGCGCCCGGCTTCCGCACCCTGTTGAGGTTGAAGAAGAAGAAGTTGGTGTTCAGCGCCGGACCGAGGTCGTAGAGCGTGAAGTTCTCCTTCTCCTGCCGGTCGGTATAGCTCTGGTAGTCCTCCGGACGCACGTTGTCGAGGCCGTCGAGCTCGCCCGACTGGAACTTGAGCGCCGCCGCGTTCTGGTCGGGCGCGATCAGGAACACCACCTCGTCGAGGTACGGCAGGCGGTGGCCCTTCGAATCGACCCCGAACCAGTAGGGGTTCCGGGTGAGGACCGTCTTCTCCCCCTGAACGAACTGCTTGAGCTTCCACGCCCCGCTGGTCACCAGGCTGTCTGGAGAAGTGCTGCTGTTGTACGCCGCGGCGAAGTCGCCCTTGTCGTACACGGCCTGGAGGATGTGCTTGGGCATGATGCGGAGCGACCCGATCGCGGCGTTGATCATGGCGTACGGCGACACGATCTTGGTCACCACCGTGTACGAGTCGGGCGCCGAGACTTCCATGGGCTTGCCGTTCACGATCAGGAGGTCCTGGATCGACGGGTGGAGCGTCGAGTCGTACGCGACCTTGAAGCTGAACATGACATCCGCGGACGTGATGGGATGGCCGTCCGAGAAAGCGGCGCCCCGGCGCAGGTGCCAGGTGTGGGTCAGCCCGTCCGCGCTCACCTCCTTCGATTTGGCGAGGTACGGGATCTCCTGCTGGGTGCCGTTGTGAAAGTCCCACAGCGTGCAGAACAGAAGCTGGGTGACGTCCGTGCTGGACGTCTCGTTGGCCATGATGGCGTTGAAGGTCTTGGGCGACGAGGTCTGCCCGAGGACGAAACGACCGCCGTAGGTTCCGATCTCGGCGGTCGCGTAAGTCATCGTGTCGGCCGGCAGAGGATACGGGTCTTTGTAAGCCCCCTGACCCTCGCTTCGCCCCCCGCAACCCGTGACCACGGATCCGAGTCCCGCGAGCAGGAGCAGCGCCGTTCCCCAGCGACCGATCGTCCTCATGATCTCTCCCTCCTCCGGACTCCTTGTCATCGTGCGAGTTGCGCGAGCGCAGCAGTATAGGAACGCGGATTTTCGAGCGTCAACAGAAACAGGCCATCCGCCCCTTCGTAGCGCCTGGTGTCGGCGCCGAGGAACGGCTGCAGGGCGCCGGCCCATGCGTGAAGGTCCACGCGCCCGCCGAGCCAAGGCCCGGCGTGGCATGCGGATTCGGCCAGCCGTGCCGAGAGCCCCGGGCGCTCGCTGGGCCGCACGTAGTCGGCGAGCCTCAGGTGTCCGTCCCCGAGCAGGATGCTGCCCTGCTGGAGCAGGCCCCGCATCGTGCGCCGCTGCGCGCTTCCGACGAGCTTGCGCCCATTCACTTCGATCTCGTGACGCGCCGTGGAGGCGAAGCAGGCAGCCGCCGACGCCAGGGACGCGCTGCGGCCCGGACGCACGAGCTCGGCCGGAACTCCCAGGCCGCGCAGAGCGTCGACGATCAGCCGGCTGACGCGGTGGTAGGCCTCGCTCTGTGTGCCTCCCCAGCGCGGATCGTCGATCGGCGCCGCCAGCGAGTAGGTCCACTCCTCCGCGTGAAAGATCGCCCGGCCACCGGTCGGGCGCACCGCCCACGGAATGTCGTCGGTCCGGCAGCGATCGAGATCGAGTGCCATGTCGGGATGCTCGCGCGCGCCGAGCGTGATTCCATGCGGGTGGAATGTGAAGAGCCGGAGGACCGGCTCGGCGGAGCGCTCGGCGGCGGCCAGGAGCGCGCGGTCGCGGCGCATGTTCTCTTCGGGATCGTGCGCTCCGTCCACCCAGAGGATCACGGGCGCACTTTCAGCCCCCGACGCCGAGCCAGTCCTGCAGCAGGAACTGGAAGCGACCGATCAGCAGCGAGACGCGGGACATCACGGTGTAACCATACCCGGCGCCGAAGGAGACCATGAGGAAGAAGATGCCGAGCTTCGATGCCACGCCCAGCGCCCCCTTGTGCTCGCGGCTGTAGAAGAAGAACAAGAGGGACGTCAGGAGTCCGAGCGTGAACACCATGGCGTTGATCGATGTCCCGACCTGACCGGTCCACAACGGCTGCAGGCTGCCCTGGACCTGCGCCACGAAATCTCCCTGCGCGAACCCGGTCGTCTTGATGCCGGCGTACACGCCGATGATCACGGCCAGAGACCACCGCGAGACCCATCCGATCCGGCCGAAGAGACGCGCGAACAGCAGCACCCCCAGGAGGCCAGGCAGGAAGAGGAAGGCGCGATAGTCGCCGAGCGAAACGTTGAAGAGCCCGTGCCGGTCGGGCGTGAAGGCCGCGCCGTCCCACATCTCGCGCCCCATGACGTTGCGGAACAACGGCTCCGCAAGATTGGGCGAGATCACGGTCCAGAGGTTCAGCACGATGTAGTAGCCGGCCGAAACGCCGACGAACAGGTGCTCGGCGAATTTGTAGAGCGGATTGTCCTTGTAGAGGAAGCTGAAGATCGCGAGCGTGAGGAGCGCCGCGATCCAGATCGAGAGATCCTGGGTGACGTTCACGCCCGGCCTCCCTTCCGCTTCATCCATTGCACCCAGTTGCCGAGCAGGATGCAGAGCGCGACGAACACGTGCGCCATCGACTGGGCATCCATGCCGCGCGTCGCCGTGCCCTTCTCGTTCCGGATCTTCTCGTACTCCGCCGCTCCCGCCATCCCGCCCAGCAATCCCAGGAGCTGCCCGGACTGGAGGTACGGGTAGTACTCGGGCGCGCTGACCGCGGTCACCCCCGCCACCATGGGAAGATGAAAGCGCGATTGCACCTGCTGCACCCATTCCTTCGTCCCCGGATAGCCGGACGAGATGCTGACCAGCAGCGGGAAGCTCGAGTAGTCACGGACCCCCTTCATGATGGGCAGGCTGCGCGTGTCGCGGCCTTTGTGGTCGCGCGGGAAGGCATTGGCGATCCCTTGTCCCATGACCTGCATGACCGCCTCGCGGCCTTCCTTGAACCCGAGGTTCACCCAGTCCACGCCGTCGACCTTGTTGTTCTCCTGGGCCACGCCGCGCACCACGCGGTCGACCAGGCCGGGCCCGCCGTTCCACAGGCAGATCACCACCACCTTGCAGTTCTTGTCGAACAGCTGCTTCAGCGCGGTGCGCGTCATCGGCACCATCTCGGGGATGCCGCCGGGGTCGTAATCGCAAGGCATGAGGACCGTGGACCCATCGGGAATCTTCGCGATGGCGTCGTGGAAGTTCCGGACGCGGGGCGACACGGTGAGCGGCAATGCCAGCGGGAAGAGCAGAGGCAACAGCACCAGCAAGCCCATCAGCAGGAACAGCCAGCGCCGGTCGAGGTTCTCGATGAAGCGGAGCACGGGCTAGTCCTCCCCGCTCAGGTACGAGCGCTCGATGCCGAGGATCACCCGCAATCCGGTCGCCATCACGCCGAGCGCCGCGCCGATCAGGATCGCGCGCTTCGCGGCGTTCTGCGGGATCTCCATGATCCACTCCTGCATGGTGGGAAGCTGCAGCCATCCTGGAAGCCAGGAGGTGGCCAGACTGCCGACCGGAACCCGGCCCAGCATCACGATGAGCGCCGCGACCGCCAGGAGTCCGGCCTCCACGGTCCGGATGCGGAACGCTCGGAACGCGGCGGACGCGATGTAGAAGGCGAGCATGGAGAACATCGTGGCCGACATCGGCGAGTAGAACTGGTCGTAGATCCACTTGGACGACGAACCCTCTTCGAGGAAGGCGCCCTTGCGATTGCAGCCGTCGAAGAGGCCGAGGACCACGGTCGAGATCAGCGCCACCACCAGGATCAGCTTGTAGATCCATCCCGGATTGCGCCGGTAGATGGCTTCGGCGTTCAGCTTGAGCACGTTGGCGCCGCCCAGCACATATCCGAACGCGACGATGATGATGGCGGACGACTGCAGGAAGTCGGCGGGGACGCTGACCACGTGATGCGGGACGAAGAAGCTCAGGATCATGAACAGACCGACCGCGGCCGTGATCATGAGGGGCAGCTCGCGCTTCATCGGTCTCCCCTACTGGGTCTGCAGCAGGTTGGTGAGCACGTGGATGTTGGCCGTTTCGAGGATGCAGCCGAGCAGCACCAGGATGAGGATCGTGATCTTCATGAGATCGGCGCCCTTCAACGCGCCGACCAGCTTGGGCTCCTTCGAGAGATAGGCGCTGGCGGCGTAGAGCTCCTCCCCGATCAGCGTGTAATCGCACGCCACGACGAAGAATGGGAGCTGGTGGACGTTCGCCGTCCCCGCCACCTGGATCGCGCCGGTCTGGAAGCCGGTCTCGGCCAGCAGCAGCGATTCCGCGTAGAAGGCGCCCATGAAGATGTGGGCAGCCGGGCGATCGCGCAGCATGATGCCGCCGACGGCGGCGGTATAGGCGAATTGCTCGGGCGAGACGAAACGCACGCTGTTGGGGTCGTACCCCTCGGGACGCCCGGCATGGAGGTACCCGCTCTTGACCATCTCCTCGGCGATCGTGAACGGGATCGGATAGGTGACCGGCACCACGATCGGCGTCTCGTACTTGGCGGTGAGACGCGCGACGCTCTCCAGGATCACGAGGCCGGCGACGGTCTGGATCTCGTCGATGTCGAGGATGCCGGGAACGTAGAGCACGGGACGGCCCATCTCGGTGGCGCGCCCGATGGCTTCCTCGATGGCGTCGATTCCCGGAATGCGGCGGACGAATGGAACCTTGCCCGCCTGGGCTTGGGAGATGAAGAACAGCACGAAGCCGAAGAACAGCACCATCAGGATCAGGACGCTCCACCGCGTCTGGTTGATCCACTGTGATGTGGCGCGCACCGGACCGGTGACCGAGAGCGCCGGGGTGATGCCTCCGGGTCCGACCGCGGTGACCCGATAGAAGTAGTCGGTGTCGCGGGTCACCGACTGGTCGGCGCGACTCTCGCTGCCGGCGCTCGCGGAATCCACCACCGTCCAAGGTCCACTCGGGGCGGAGGCGCGCTCGAGGCGGTATTGGGTCACCAGGCTCTGCCCGGGCAGGTCGTCAGGAGAGCGCACCCACTGGAGCTCGAGCGCGCGCCCCGCGTCGTTGCTGGCGTCCTTCACGGTGAGCTTGGAAGGTGGACGAGGAGCAGCAGGAGCGACATCGCTGCCGGTCGCGGCGGTGGTATCGGCGAGGACGGTGTCGGGAGCTGCGGTTCCTTGAGCCTGGACCGGATGAGCCGACGCCAGGAGCACGACCAGCATCGCGAACGGCGCGAGCCGCACGGCGAGGCGCGGACCCGTTTGGGGCACCGGTACCTCCTTGGTCCAGCTCACCAGCACGGCCATGCGACCGTGGCTTCGAGATTGCGCGGCGACCCTAACAACCGCAATTCGTTGCTGTCAACGTGGAAGCGCACCCACGCGGCTCGTCTTGCGGTCGATCTCATCACTTCTCCGGGGTGATCATGCCTCGATCAGCTCCACGTTGGCTCGCGGCACCACCGCGCGACTCCGATCGTCGACGAACTCGACGATCATCACCCGCGCCTTGGATCCGCTCTCGAGCTCGTTCAGCTCGGGCGGCAGATCCACCACGGTGCCGATGCGTCCGAAGTGAGGCTGGCGAATGACCCGCAGCAGCGAGCCGACCTCGACGCCGGTATGGACCGCCGCGGCCTTGCGCGCCTTCACCTCGCCGCGCGTGGGCACGATGATCTCCGGGCGCATGACGCCGGCGCGGATCTGGGTGGCGCCGCTCACCGAAGCGGCGTGCCCTTCGCGGGCCTTCAGCAGCTTCCAGGTGCGATCCGCCATCGGGATGGGACCGAAGCCTTCGGTGAGCAGCAGCGTGATGCCGAGATCCTCGGAGCCGGTGATGGCCACTCCGAGGTCCCTGCCGAGCAGCAGTCGCAGATCGCGATCGTCGAAGCCCCCGACGACGACGGCGGCGACGCCGAGCGACTTGGCGCGCATCAGAGTGGCGTGCGAGACCCGGGTCCCGCCCACCACGATCTTGCCGCGATGCGTCTCGCTCAGGTGTTCGCTGCGCAGCTCGTCGGTGGGCGAATCGTTCACCACCGCGATCTCGCCCTGGGTCTCACCGCCGACGCCGAAGATCCCCTGGATGAACGTGCCTTCGGTCTCGACCACCACGCCTTCCTCCGGCAGGACCTCCAGCACGCGACCTTCGACGAAGGCGTCGACCTCGACGGGAATCGGCGGTTCGCGAAGGATGAGCTGTCCGGTGATCCCCGACACGCTTTCGAGCGTGCCGCGGCTCGGCGCGGTCGCCTTTTGTTGCATCAGTCCGAACAAGCTCCGGCCGCTGGCGATCAGCTCACCGGCTTCCACGCTCGATCCGATCGGACGCACCAGAGACTCGGGGACCTTGGCGGGATCGATCGCGAGCTTGGCGGCGATGTTGACGGTCTGCACGTTGCCCGGAAGCTCGGTGCGGGCGACGATCGTCTTCGCGCTCACATGCTCGGAGGCCTTCACGAGCACCTGACCCTTGAGCGGAAGCCGGCGCTCCCGTCGCAGGACGGCGTGCTCGGTGACCTTCAGTCCCGGCGTGTATGCGTGCGCCAATCAGACCTCCCGCGCGTACATGCCGAGGGCCTGGTTCCAGGCGCGCAGCGCGGCGATGCGCTCGGCGGGCGTGCCCGGCAGCGCGAACGGGCGGCGGCCGCGGGTGTCCACGATGAGGCCGACCACCCCGCCCGGAATCCGCGCCTCCAGCGACTTGCCCTTCCCGGCGCCGAGGTCGAAACCGCGTTCGGGAACCGCGGTGATACGCGCCTCCCCTTCGGCCGGGAGCGGAAGCAGCGCCATCTCTCCGAACGGCACGCGGCGGTTGACGGGCGCGCCGGCGGAGGCGACTTCGACGGTCACACAGGGATGCCCCTGCTTGCCCCCGCCCAGGGGGGCGAGCACGGCGCCGAGGCGGATCAGGCAGTCGCGCTCGAACACCTCGGCCGCGGCCTGCTCGTGCACGGTGGAGAGCACCCCGAGCTGGGGCGCCATGAAGATGCTGTCGACCGCGAGCTGGGTCAGGCCCTCGGGCAGGAAGGCGTCGATCATCATCATCGCCGCCTGCACGCGGCGCGGCGCGTGCGACAGCACCCCGCCGGATCCCACCAGCAAACCGAGGTCGAGCAGATTCACGAGCGTGGCCCCGCTCTGCGATTGCGCCATGATGTCGGAGATGGTGCGCTCGGTCTGCACGCCCTTGAGGCCGGTGGCCAGCATCTTGTGCTGGTCGAAGGCCAGGCGCAGGGCCTCCCTCGAGATCGCCTGCTCGATCACCAGATCTTCGAGGGTCTGCGGGATCGTGGTGGGCCGGATCATCTTGTTCTTGATCCGGTTGCGCAGCTCGAGCTCGTCGACGTCGAAGGGCACCCAGCGCAGGATGTTGTCGATGCCCGCTTCGGCCATGACGTTCGACACCGAATAGCTCATGCCGAGGTTGGCGGAGACGGTGCGGTTGAAGACCTCCTGGAACACCGAGAACACGTCGGTCGTGGCGCCACCGATGTCGACGCCGACCACCGACAGGCGATCGCGCTTCGCCACCTTCTCGATGATGATTCCGACCGCGCCCGGCGTCGGCATGATCGGCACGGGGCTCATCCCCATCAGCTTCTTGTATCCGGGTGCATGCGCCATCACGTGCTCCATGAACAGCTCGTGGATGGCGTCGCGCGCGGGACCCAAATTCTCACGCTCGAGCGCGGGCCGCAGGTTGGGCACCACCGACAAGGCGGTCCGGCCGCCCAGCGTGTCCTGCACCATGGAGGCCGCGTCGCGATTACCGGCGTAGATCACCGGCAGCTCGTAGCCGGCGCCGAGGCGCGCCTTGGGATCGGCCGCGGCGAGGATCTCGGCCATCTCCACCACGCGCTTGGTGTCGCCGCCGTCGGTCCCGCCGGAGAGCAGGATCATGTCGGGGCGAAGCTGCCGCAACCGCCGGATCTTCTCGTGCGGCCGCCGTCCGTCGTTCAGCGCGATCACATCCATCACGATCGCGCCGGCGCCGAGCGCCGCGCGCTGGGCGCTCTCGCCCGTCATCTGCAGCACCAGCCCCGACACCATCATCTGGAGCCCGCCGCCGGCGCTCGACGTCGTGACGTAGAGGTCGACGCCCTGATCGCCTTGCTGCGGAGTGATGATCCGGTCGCCGTCGAGAATGCGCCGTCCCGCCAGCTCTTCCACCTCGCGCACCGCATTGAGCACGCCGCGAGTCACGTCCTCGAAGGGCGCCTCGACCGTGGTCGGCGCCTCGCCGCGCACCACCAGCCGGAAATGATCTCCGCGCTTCTCGATCAGGATCGCCTTGGTGGTCGTGGATCCGCAGTCGGTGGCGAGGATGGAGCGGATGGACTCGGGGCGGATCTCCATGGGCGAGTGGCTCAACCTCGCGCTTCGGGTGGCGTCCTGGCGGCGCCGGCCTTGGCCGCCTGGCGCGCCAGCCGGGCGTCGTCGGCGTGGCGCTCGATGCTCTGGATCAGGGCCTCGACCGCCTCGCGGCGCTCGATGAGCTGCGCAAAGCGGCGATAGTCGGGGAACGAGAACACCGTCTGGATGAACGGCTCGAAGAAGATCAGCGCCTGACCGGCGAGCAGCGAGAGCGGCTTCCCGCTCTCGAGCGTGAGAATGGCGGGCAGCTCCATGCGCAGCTCGACCACGCGCGCGGCGAGGCGGTCGAGCAGGCCGCGCTCGTCCTGCGTCAGCGTCTCAGAGGCCATGGCGCTCCAGGATCTGGTCCAGCGTTTCGCGGGCCGGCGCACCGGTGCCGGCGGGAAACGGCAGGAACAGCGCCCTGTAGGCGTCGAGCCAGTGCTGGCTCCGATAAGGCGAGAGCCAGACGCCGTCCGTCCGGCGCACCGCGCGGCGCAGCTGGTCCCACGCCCGGCGTTCGGCGAGCCAGCCGCTCTTCCGCACCACGCCGGACTCGTCGAGGCGGCACTGCACGGGAACGAATCCCGCCGCCAGCGTCGCCACACACACCACGCAGAGAATCAGCGTGGGGATGCCCGGCAATCCAAGCGAGGTCGCGAGCAGACAGCACGCGAGCGCCGCCACGAGCGCCGCGGCCGCCCGTCCGGGGCGATCCCGCCACGGGTTGTAGGACCACTCGAGCCACGATGTCGTCATGCGCGTGACGTCATCGCCTGTGCCGGGCTCGGCGCCGCCTTGGCGGCCTTCCAGTGAAGCTTGAGCTCCCGCGCGGCGCGGCCTTCGTCCAGCCGGCTGATCGGGGTCGTCAGCGGCGCATCGCGCAGCAAGTCGGGATTCTCGGCGGCCTCGCGCGCGATCCGCTCCATGGCTTCGGCGAAGTGATCGAGACGATCCAGCGTCTCGGTCTCGGTGGGCTCGATCATCAGCGCTTCTTCGACGATCAGCGGGAAGTACACGGTGGGCGCGTGCACGCCGAAGTCGAGCAGGCGCTTGGCGACGTCCAGGGTCTTGATGCCATGGGCCCGCAATCGCCGCCCCGAGAGCACGAATTCGTGCATGCACGCCTGCTCGTAGGGCAGCTCATAGCTCTTCTGCAGGCGCCGCATGAGGTAGTTGGCGTTGAGGATCGCGGTGCGGCTCACCTGGCGCAGCCCCTCGGGCCCCAGGCTCGAGAGGTAGACGAGCGCGCGCACCAGGATGCCGAAGTTGCCGTGGAACGAGTGGATTCGGCCAATGGTCTGCGGCCGGTCGTGAATCCACCGCAGCATGCCGTCGCTCTCGTGGAGGACGGGAGTGGGCAGGAACGGCTCGAGGTGCTTCGCCACCGCGACCGGGCCGGCGCCGGGGCCGCCGCCGCCGTGCGGCGTCGAGAAGGTCTTGTGGAGGTTGATGTGCATCACGTCGAAGCCGAGGTCGGCCGGCTTCACGAGGCCGACCAGCGCGTTCATGTTGGCGCCGTCCATGTAGACCTGCGCGCCCGCCCGATGCGCCATGGCCGTGACTTCGCGGATCTGGGGCTCGAAGAGGCCCAGCGTGTTCGGCACCGTGAGCATCACCGCCGCGGTGCGATCATCGAGCGCCTTGGACAGAGCATCGAGGCTCACCGTCCCGGCCTCGCTCGAAGGCACGGTGACGGTCTCGAATCCCACCAGCGTCGAGGTCGCCGGATTGGTGCCGTGAGCCGAGTCCGGGACCAGCACGAAGTGCCGCTTGTCCCCTTCCCCTCGCGCGCGATGCCAGGCGCGGATCAGCAAGAGGCCGGTCATCTCTCCTTGCGCGCCGGCTGCGGGTTGAGTCGTCACCGCGGCGAAACCGGTGATCTCGGCCAGCGCCTTCTGCAGCTCGTGGATGACGCGCAGCGCGCCCTGGCTGACGGCGTCGCTCGACAGCGGATGGGCGCGCGCGAAGCCGTGGGCGGCGGCGATCTCGTCGTTGATCTTCGGGTTGTGCTTCATGGTGCACGAGCCGAGCGGATAGAAGCCGCGGTCGATGTGGTGGTTCAGGATGGATAGCTCGATGAAGTGGCGCACCACCTCGGGCTCGCTCACCTGCGGCAGGTCGAGCGAGGCGCGCAGCCGCGCCCCTGGCAGCAGCTGCGCCAGCGGCCGGGTCGGCACGTCGCAGGCGGGCAGGCTCGGTCCGCGATGACCCGGTCCTCCCTGCTCGATCAGCAGCCGGCGCTCGAGGTTCATCTCGCCCCCGCCGCGCGCAAGGTCTCGGCCCAGCGTTCGAGATCGCCCGCGGTGCGCTGCTCGGTGACCGCGACCAGCAGCCAGCGTTTCCACTCGGGACGGAATTGACCCAGGTCGACGCCCGGCAGGACGCCACGCTCGATCCCGGCCTCGATCACGCGCGCCGCGTCGACCGGGCATTCGAGCACCAGCTCCCGAAAGTAAGCGCCGTCGTGCGCGCGCCGGTATCCCGGGATCTTCTCCGCCAGCTCGGCGGCGTGATGCGTCTTCTGGACGCATAGCTCGGCCACCTCGCGCAGGCCTTCACGGCCGAGGAGCGCCAGGTGAATGGTGGCGCGCAGCGCGAGGAGTCCCTGGTTGGTGCAGATGTTCGACGTGGCCTTCTCGCGCCGGATGTGCTGCTCGCGGGTCTGCAGCGTGAGCACGAATCCACGCCGGCCGTGACGATCGACGGTCTCGGCGGCGATGCGGCCGGGCATGCGCCGCACCAGCGCCTGCGTGCAGGCAAAGTAGCCCAGGAGGGGACCGCCGAAGCTCGGCGCGTTGCCGAGCGATTGGGCCTCGCCCACCACCAGATCGGCGCGGGCCGCGCCTTCGAGCGCACCCGGAGGCTCGAGCCATGCGAGCGCGATGGGATCGCAGCAGGCGATGGCCAGCGCCCCGGCCTCGTGCGCGAGCGTGTTCCACGTGGCCGGATTCTCGAGCAGGCCGAAGAAGTTCGGGTGCGCGTAGGCGACACACGCCACTTCCGGCGACAACGCGGCCTTCAGAGCCTCGGACGTCCAGCGTCCGCTGGGGGCGTCCACGACCTGCAGGTCATCGCCGAGGTACGTGCGCAGCACGGCGAGGTAGTGTGGATGCAGGCTGCCGGACGCCACGACGCGGCGCCGGCGGGTGTGGTGGCGCGACAGCAGAGCGGCTTCGACCACCGAGGTGGCGCCGTCGTACATCGAGGCGTTCGCCACGTCCATGCCCGTGAGCTCCACGATCATGCTCTGGAACTCGTAGATCGCGGTCAGCGTTCCCTGAGCGACCTCCGGCTGGTACGGCGTGTACGCGGTCGCGAATTCCGAACGCCCCGCCAGTGCATCCACGGCGGCGGGGATGTAATGGTCGTAGACGCCGCCGCCCATGAACGAGACCGCCCGATCGGCGGCATTGAGCCGCGCCCAGTCGCCGAATTGCCGGCGCGCTTCGATCTCGGAGAGCGGGCCCGGGCTTCGCAGCGGCTTTTCCAGCCGGACCTCGGCGGGAAGGGCCTCGATCAGCGCCTCGGCCGATGCCACGCCGATCGATGCCAGCATTCGTTTTTCTTCGTCCTGGGTTCTGCCGATGTAGCTCACGCGTGATGTTCCTCGAGGAAGCGTTGATAGTCGTCGCTGCTCATCAGGCGCTTGACCTCGTCGGGATTCGAGGGCTTGAGCTTCAGCATCCAGCCTTCGCCATAGGGCGACTGGTTGACCAGGGCGGGGTTGTCGGTGAGCGATGCGTTGATCTCCACGACCTCGCCCGAGACCGGTGCGTACAGATCGCTCACGGTCTTCACCGCTTCCACCACCCCGAAGGGCTTCGACGCCTCGAGCGACTGGCCCACGTTGGGCAGTTCGACGAACACCACGTCACCGAGCTGCTCGGTGGCGTAACTGGTGATGCCCACCGTGATCACTCCATCCTCGAGCCGAGCCCACTCGTGCTCGTTCGTGTACCGCACGTCGTTCGGATAGGACGACACCCAACCCTCCGCTTCGCACCCCGACTCAGCGGTGCGAGCCCTGCGTATAGAAAGGACGTTTCACCACGCGCGCCGGAATGCTCGTCGATCCGGCGGACACGCTCAGAGGACTCCCGATCGCAGCGACTCCGGGCTCGACGTACGCCATCCCGATGGCCTTCTCGAGGCTCGGTCCGAATCCGCCGCTCGTCACCACGCCGACCTTGCGGCCTTCCGCTTCCACGGCCATGCCGTGCCGCGGCACACGCCGGCCTTCCGCCTCGATGCCGACCAGCTTGCGGGGCAGGCCCTTCTCTTTCTGCTCGAGCAGCGCGCCTCTTCCCATGAAGTCCGGCTTGCCGAGCTTGACGGTCCATGCCAGACCGGCTTCGAGCGGCGACGTGGTGTCGTCGAGATCGTTGCCGTAGAGCATGTAGGCCATCTCGAGACGCAGCGAGTCGCGCGCCCCGAGCCCCACCAGATCGAGTCCGTGCGGCCGGCCGGCTTCCATCAGCCCCTCCCACACGGCGATGGCGTGCCGCGGATGGAAGTAGAGCTCGAAGCCGTCCTCTCCCGTATACCCGGTGCGGGAGATCACCGCGGGCTCGCCGAACAGCGGTCCTTCGCAGAACCGGTAGTAGCCGAGGTCGAGCGCCGCGTCCGGCACGTGGCCGCGCAGCACCTCCGGCGCGCGCGGTCCCTGCAGCGCCAGGAGCGCCGTCTCGTCGGAACGGTCGACCAGCTCGACGCCCTGGGGCCGGCGCTCGTCGAGCCAGGCGAAGTCCTTGGTGACGTTCGAGGCGTTCACCACCATCATCAGGTGGTCCTTGAAGCGATAGACCAGAACGTCATCGACGACGCCGCCTTCCGGGCGGCACATCGGCGAGTAGAGCGCCTGCCCCGGCTCCAGCGCGGCCACGTCATTGGTGACCATGCGGTTCACGAAGTCGATCGCCTGGTCGCCACGCACCAGGAACTCGCCCATGTGGGAGACGTCGAACAGGCCCACCGCCTCGCGGACCGCCCGATGCTCCCGCACGTCCCCGGTATAGCGCAGGGGCATCTCGAAGCCGGCGAAATCCACCAGCTTGGCGCCGGCGGCTCGATGCTGTGCGTGAAAAGGGGTGTGCTTGAGGGCGGTGGCGGGATGCACGAAGCGCTCCTGTGGGGTGCGAAACGCGCGGACGTTACCCGATGGCTGCGAGGCGATCAAGGCGACGAGATCAATCTCGCATGGGGGATTGAATCGACGAGCGCTCCTGTCGCCCGCGATTGCGCCACGACGGCCGAACTGATCGGGGTCTTGTAGTTCCTTGCTCTCTCCGGGGAGAGCAAGGAGTTACAACCTACCGCGCGATTCCCTTGAGGACCCCGAACTCCTGCCCCACCTGGGCGAAGGCGGCGAGGGCGCGCTCGAGATGCGCGCGGTCGTGGGCGGCGGAGACCTGAACTCGAATGCGAGCCTGGCCGCGCGGCACCACCGGGAAGGAGAAGCCGATGACATAGATGCCGAGATCGAGCAGTCGCCGGGCCATGTCGTGAGCCAGCTTCTCGTCGTAGAGCATGATGGGAACGATGGGATGCGTGCCGGGCTTGATGTCGAAGCCCGCCTGGGTCAGGCCTTCACGGAAGAAGCGTGTGTTGGATTCGAGACGGTCCCGCAGCTCCGTGGTCGCCGAGAGTCGGTCGAGCACCGCGAGGCTCGCCCCGACGACGGCGGGCGGCAAGGTGTTGGAGAAGAGATAGGGCCGCGAGCGCTGGCGCAGCAGGTCGATGACCTCCCGCCGTCCGGTGGTGAATCCGCCGAGCGCGCCACCCAGGGCCTTGCCGAGCGTGCCGGTGATGATGTCGACGCGGCCCATCACGCCACAGTGCTCCGTGCTCCCACGCCCGGTCCTGCCCATGAAGCCCGTGGCATGGCAGTCATCGACCATCACCAAGGCTTCGTAGCGGTCGGCCAGGTCGCAGATCGACTTCAGATCGGCGATCACGCCATCCATGCTGAACACGCCGTCGGTGGCGATCAGGCGGTACCGCGCCCCCTTGGCGACCGCTTCCTTCAGGCAGCGCTCGAGATCGGCCATGTCGTTGTTCTTGTAGCGCCACCGCTGGGCCTTGCACATGCGCACGCCGTCGATGATCGAGGCGTGGTTCAGCTCGTCGGAGATGATCGCGTCCTCCTCGCCGAGCAGCGGCTCGAAGAGCCCGCCGTTGGCGTCGAAGCACGCCGCATACAGGATGGTGTCCTCGGTCTTCAGGAACTCGGCGATCTTCTTCTCGAGCGACTTGTGGAGGTCCTGCGTGCCACAGATGAAGCGCACGGACGAGAGTCCGTATCCGCGCTCATCGATGGCGCGGTGCGCCGCCGCGATCACCTGGGGATCGCTCGACAGCCCGAGATAGTTGTTCGCGCACAGCACGAGCACCTTGCGCCCGTCGGCCAGCTCGACTTCGGGCCCCTGGGGCGATGCCAGGACGCGCTCGTCCTTCCACAGCCCGGCGTCCTTGATCTTGGCGAGCTCGGTCTGGAGGTGCGACTTCATCTGATCGAACATGCTGTCATCCTTACGGAGGTGGGAAACGGAAAGGAATGGCGACGGTCGTCGCGACCGGCTCGTTCCCGATCTTTCCGGGTTTGAAGACCCATTGCTTCACTGCTTCGACTTCGAGGTCTTCGATTTCCGGCACGGGTGTCGCGCCGACCCCCCACTGAACCCACGCATCGAGAACCCGTCCGGACCGGCACACCAGAGCGTTCACCACGCCGGATCCGGTCAGCTTGCGCGCCTTCACGGAGGCAGGAACCTCGGGATTCACGCGATTCAGGACCTCGGGAAGCTCGTCCACGGGCACATAATCGAGGCTTGAACCGTCGGCGGCCCACTTCTGGTTGGTCCCGAGGCAGTCGCTTGCGCCGGGAATCGCTCCCGGAACCAGTTCCACCCAGGCTTCGGCCGTATCAACGTCGCCCTTGGGTCCTCGCACGCAAAGGATTCGCGCGCGAACACCAGGGGCAGGCACGACGAAGGGTGCTCGGTAGATGCCGCTCGTCCCGCCGATACCGCCTCCACCGAGCGCAGTCCATCGGATCTCTCCCTTCGCACCTTCCGGGTCCGCAGGGGCGATCTTGAAGACTTGGGATGCTCCAGCCTCGATCCGAGCGTGCGGAGGCACGATCTGGAAGCCGGCTCGGTCTCCATACCCTCGCGGGGCGCTGGAAGCGATCGACATGAGACTGAAAGCGACAAGAACGATCGGCCGCAGCGTCAATGCTCAGCTCTCCTCTCCCCACGGCACCAGCACAACCTTCCCGGCTTTGCCGGCGCGGAGCAAATCGATCGCCTCGTCGAACTTCTCCATCGGCATCACGTGCGTGATCGTCGGCCGGATGTCCAGGCGGCCCGACGACAGCAGGTTGTGCATCTGGTACCAGGTCTCGTACATGCGACGGCCGATGATCCCGTGGATGGTCGCGCCCTTGAAGATCACCAGACGGTTCCAGTCGAGATCGAAAGGCTCCTTCGGAAGCCCCAGGAACGACAGGCGGCCTCCGCTGCGCAGCGCGGCCAGCCCGTCCCGCACCGCGGAAGGATCGCCCGACATCTCGAGCACGCCGTCGAGCCCGGCGCGGCCGGTCAGCTCGCGGCAACGGTCCACGAACGACTCCTTCGACACGTCGATCACCGCGTCGGCTTTCATCTGGCGCGCGAGATCGAGGCGGTAAGGAGAGATGTCGCTGGCGAATACCCGAGCCGCCCCCGCCGCCTTGGCGACACCGATCGCGAACAGGCCGATCGGCCCGCAGCCGGTGACCGCCAGGTTGCAACCCGAGATCGGCCCCGCGAACGCGGTGTGCACCGCATTGCCGAGCGGCTCCATGACCGCCGCGACCTCGATCGGGATGTTGCCGGGCGCCCGCCAGGCGTTGACCGCGGGGACCGCCACGTACTCGGCGAACCCGCCGTTCACGTCGACGCCCAGGATGCGGGTGTTCTCGCAAACATGGCCGTTCCCGGTGCGGCAGGCCACGCAGTGGTTGCAGACGATGTGGCTCTCGCACGACACGCGGCCGCCGATCTTGAACTCGCTGACGCCCGCTCCCACTTCGACGATCTCGCCCACGAACTCGTGGCCCAGCGTGACCGGCGGCTTGATGCGCTCCTGCGACCAGCGATCCCAGCTATGGATGTGAAGATCGGTTCCGCACACGCCCGCGCGCTTCACCTTGAGCAGAAGCTGGCCGGGCCCGCAGGCGGGAACCGGAACTTCCCGGAACTCGGCGCCGGGACCCGGCTTCCCCTTCACCACGGCGCGCATGGTTCGCGGGCGCGTCTGGGTGCTCTTCACGGTGGATTCGGCGGTCGCGGGTGTCGTCGGGTTCATGGTGCGGCCTCCTGGTTCACCCTTCGCGTGCGGGCGCAGCGATTATCGCCATGGATGGCGCTCGCCACGCAAGCCCAAAGCCAGGTCCTGTCACAGCTGCTCGCGCAATGCCTGACCGGTATACGAGCCGCCGGCCCGGGCCACCTGCTCCGGTGTCCCGGCCGCGACGACGCGCCCGCCGGCGTCACCGCCCTCGGGTCCGAGGTCCACGATCCAGTCGGCGCACTTGATGACGTCGAGGTTGTGCTCGATGACCACCACCGTGTTGCCGCGGCCGACCAGCGCCTGCAGCACCTCCAGCAGCACGCGCACGTCCTCGAAATGGAGACCCGTGGTCGGCTCGTCGAGGATGTACAGGGTGCGGCCGGTCTCGACCCGTGACAGCTCCGCCGCGAGCTTGACTCGCTGCGCCTCGCCGCCCGAGAGGGTCGTGGCCGACTGGCCGAGGTGGATGTAGCCGAGCCCCACCCCTTTCAGCGTCTCGAGCTTGCGGCGGACGGGCGGCACGGCGCCGAGGAACTCGAGCGCCTCTTCCACCGTCATCTCGAGCACGTCCGCGATCGAGCGCCCCTTGTAGAGCACCTCGAGCGTCTCCCGGTTGTAGCGGCGACCATGACACACGTCGCACTTCACGAACACGTCGGGAAGGAAGTGCATCTCGATCTTCTTGAGCCCGTCGCCCTGGCAGTGCTCGCAGCGTCCGCCTTTGACGTTGAACGAGAATCGTCCGGGCGCATAGCCCCGCACCTTGGATTCCGGAAGATTGGCGAACAGGTCGCGGATGAACCCGAAGACGCCGGTGTACGTGGCCGGGTTCGAGCGGGGCGTGCGCCCGATCGGGCTCTGGTCGATGGCCACCACCTTGTCGACGTGCTCCACGCCCTTGAGGTCGCGATGCGCTCCGGGCGCGGCCCCCATCACGCCGAGACGCCGCTCGAGCGCCGCCAGCAGGATGTCGTTCACGAGCGTGCTCTTGCCCGACCCCGAGACTCCGGTGACGCAGGTGAAGCAGCCGAGCGGGAATGCCACGTCGACCTGTTTCAGGTTGTGCGCACGGGCTCCCAGCACTTCGATCGCCTTGCCCTGGCTCGGACGGCGGAACGCGGGACAAGGGATGGTGCGCAGGCCCGCGAGGTACTGGCCGGTGAGCGACTCGGGATCGTCCCGCACCTCGGAAGGCCGGCCTTGCGCGACGAGACGCCCACCGTGGCGGCCGGCGCCGGGACCGAGGTCGACCAGCCAGTCGGCGGCTTCCATGGTGTCGCGATCGTGCTCCACGACCACCACGGTATTGCCGAGGTCGCGCAATCGCAGCAACGTCTCGAGCAGGCGGCGGTTGTCGCGATGATGGAGACCGATCGAGGGCTCGTCGAGGATGTAGAGGACCCCGGTGAGCTGAGATCCGATCTGGGTGGCGAGACGGATGCGCTGAGCCTCGCCACCGGCCAGCGTGGCCGCGGTGCGGTCGAGCGTGAGGTAGCCGAGCCCGACGTCGTCGAGGAACTGGAGGCGGCTCGACAGCTCCTTGAGGATCGGCTCGGCGATGGTCGCCGCGCCGCCTTCGAAGCGCAGCACCGCCAGATCGCGCCGCGCGGCGCTCACCGAGAGCGCGGTCCATTCGGCGATGTTGCGGCTTTCGATGGTCACCGCCAGGCTCTCCGGCTTGAGCCGCTGCCCGCGACATAACGGACATGGCGTCGGATTCATGAGGCTCGCGATCCAGCGCCGGATGCCTTCGCTCCCGGTCTCGCGGTAGCGGCGCTCGAGGTTGTTGAGCACGCCTTCGTAGGTGCCGTGGTGGACCCATGAGCTTCCGCGCTTCATCTTGAACTCGAAGCGCAGCTCCTTGCCCTCCGAGCCGTGGAGGATGAGCGAGCGTGCCTTTTGCGGAAGCTTCTTCCACGGGGTCTTGAGCGAGAAACCGTATGTCTTGGCCAGCGCGCGCATGGTGCCGCCCACCCACGTGCCCGCGGCATCGCCCCAGGCCGCCACCGCACCGGCCTCGAGGCTGAGACTCGGGTCGGGCACGACCCGCTCGGGATCCACCTTGAGCAGCGTTCCCAGTCCATCGCACGTCTTGCACGCGCCGAAGGGCGAGTTGAACGAGAAGCTTCGCGGCTCGACCGGATCCACGCTGGCGCCGCACTTCGGACAGGCCGCGCCCTGGCTGAACACCAGGTCCTGGCCCTTCTCGCGCGACACCGTCATCATCCCTTCGGCGAGCTTGAGCGCGGCCTCGATCGAATCGGCGAGGCGGGCGCGGACGCGCTCCTCGACGGTCACGCGGTCGACCACGATGTCGAGGTCGTGGCGCTTGTAGCGCGCGAGCTTCGGCGGATCCTCGAGCTCGACCCACTGGCCGTCGACCCGGGCCCGCAGATAGCCCTGCCGGCGAGCCTCCTCCATCTCCTTCCGGTATTCGCCCTTGCGCCCGCGCACGATCGGCGCCAGCAGCGCGATGCGCTGCCCCGCGCACTGGGCGAGGATCTGGTCGACCATCTCCTCGACACTCTGGCGAGCGAGCCGGGTGCCGCAGCTCACGCAGTGCTGGACGCCGAGCCGCGCGAACATCAGGCGAAGGTAGTCGTAGACCTCCGTGATGGTCGCGACCGTCGAGCGCGGGTTCGATCCTGCGCTGCGCTGCTCGATGGCGATCGCCGGGGACAGGCCTTCGATGGCGTCGACTTCGGGTTTCTCCATCTGCCCGAGGAACTGCCGCGCATAAGCCGAGAGCGACTCGACGTAGCGCCGCTGCCCCTCGGCGTACAGCGTGTCGAAGGCCAGCGACGACTTCCCGGACCCGGAGACGCCGGTGATGACCACCAGGCTCTGGCGCGGCAGCCGCAGCGTGAGGTTCTGGAGATTGTGCTCGCGCGCCCCGCGGATGATGATGTCGGTGAGCCCGGTGGCGGCGGGGCGGGCGATCGGCGGCGTCATGGGCAGGGCGGGATCGGTGGTGTCGATGGCCATGAGACGCCGACTATATCAAGTGAGGCAAGATCGATGAGCCCACTCTGGAGAACCCTGATCGCGGCGGTCTTCGCCGGAATTGTCCCATCGGTGGGCGCCGAGGCAGGAGCCGCTGTGGACACCACGGGGGCAATCGAAGGCTCGGTGCTGGTTGGGAAGAAGATGGGGCCGCCCTACATCAACGTCGTGCTGATCGGGAGTCGCCAGGGCGCAATCACCGACGAGAAGGGGCGGTTCGCATTCCGGAACATTCCGCCCGGCCATTGGAAGGTGCGTGCGATGATGATTGGCGTCCCCGCCGCTGAGCGCTCTGTGAACGTCAGCGCCGGCAAGGCCTCCCAGGTCACGCTAAGACTCGAGGACCCCCACGATGCCGGGTTCATCGCCCGCCATCGAACGCGGCCCAACCGCGGTCTCATCCACCGCGTTCAGGAGAGCACCTCGATTCGAGCGTTTCGGATCGCGAGCGATCCTACGCAGAGTTTCGACTCCACCTCCATCTTCCGGGCATTTCGAATCACGAACGAGCTCCCTGTCCCGCCACGGGAGAATGTCGACACCCTGGCAGCGATCCTCGAAGACCCGAGGCTCTATGGAGGCCTCGACACCGACAAGAAGCTCTGCAGTTTTAATCCTGGAGTCGGACTGTTGCTGAGTGGCTCCAAGGGAACCACCAAGGCTCTGATTTGCCTTCGATGCGCCCAGATGGGTCTCTGGAGCGATCCCACGGGCCCCCATGCAAGCGTGGACTTCCAGAGCGTCGCGCCAGCCGTACGCAAATGGGTTGCTAAGCTGCTGGGAGTGGAGGACGTCCCCGAGGACGTTCACTGAGCCATCAACTCGCCCTGATCGAGCGAGGATCACTCCCAGCGCAGGGAGTCGACCGGATCGAGCCGCGAGGCCCGCATCGCCGGGTAGAGTCCGAAGATGATGCCCACGATCGCGGAGAAGGTGAGTCCGGTGATCACCGACCACATGGAGACATAGGTCGGGAGCTTGCTCGCCGCGTGGATCACCCACGAGATGCCGGAGCCCAGCAGGATGCCGATGACTCCACCGACGGCGGTGAGCACGATCGACTCCATCAGGAATTGGGTCATGATCGTCTTGCGCCGCGCGCCGAGCGCTTTGCGCACGCCGATCTCGCGGGTCCGCTCGGTGACGGCCACCAGCATGATGTTCATCACCCCGATCCCTCCCACCAGCAGCGAGATGCTCGAGATCAGCGTCATCAGCGCGAAGATCCCGCCGGTGAGCGCGTTGTAGAGGCCCAGGAAGGCGTCGTCGGTGAAGACCACGAAGTTGTTGCCCTTGTTGCTGGGCAGATGCCGCCGGATGCGCAGCACCTCGATGATCTCCTTCTGCGCCTGGTCGCTCAGCTCGGGCGTCTGCGCGATCGCGTCGAGGAAGAGCTCCCCGCGCTTCGGGAACCATGGTGGAGCGTCCTGCGGCACCGGGAAGTACTTGTCGATGGTCGAGTAGGGGATCGTCGCGACTGCGTCGAAGTTGTTGCCGAGCATCCGGCCCTTCACCTCGTACTCGCCGATCACGGTGAACGGGATGCCATTCAGGTGGACCTTTTGGCCGATGCCCGAGGCGTCCTTGAACAGCGTCTCGCGCGTGTCCTTGCCGAGCACGACCACGTTGGCGCGGCGGTCGCACTCCTCGGCGGTGAAGAAGCGCCCGCGGGCGAGGTCGTAGCCATGGGTCGTCAGGTAGTGCTCGTTGGTGCCGAACACGAAGAGCCCGCGGGTCGCGCGGTCGCGATGGGACACGCGGATGTCCACCCATGGCCATTTGAACGGCGCGATCGCCTTGACCGAAGGGCAGCGCTCCATGATGGCGGCGGCATCCTCCATGGTGAACGCCTTGCGCTGCTTGAGGCTGTCGGGCACGCCGTCGCTGAACTGGATGCCGGGGCGAATACGGCGGATGTAGATGGTGTTGTTGCCGAACGACTGGATGCTCTGCTGGAAAGAGCGCTGAAAGCCGTTCACCAGCGCCACCATGCCGATGACCGTGCCCACGCCGATGACGATGCCGAGCAGCGCCAGCACCGAGCGGAGCCGGTTGGCGATCAGCGCCAGGCCCGCCATGCGGAACGTCTCGCGCAGCAGAGAGAAGTCCATTGCTCTACTCGTAACGCAGCGCTTCGATTGGATCGAGCCGCGCCGCTCTCCAGGCCGGATACGAGCCGAAGAAGATTCCGATCAGACCTGACATCAGGATGCCGGCGATGATCGAGGGAATGCTGACCGCCGCCGGCAACGGCGAGACCGCCGCCGCCAGCAGCGAGAGAGATATTCCGGCGATGATCCCGATCAGGCCGCCGCTCACCGACAGCGTGGTGGACTCCACCAGGAACTGCGTGAGGATCGCCCGGCGCGGCGCGCCCATCGCCTTGCGGATGCCGATCTCCCGCGTCCGCTCGGTCACGGAAACCAGCATGATGTTCATGATCACGATTCCGCCCACGATCAGCGAGATCGCCGCGACGCCGATGGTGACCACGTAAATGCCGCCGGTGAGCGTGTTGTAGAGCTGCATCACGTTCTCGGACGTGGTGATGCCGAAATCGTCCGGTTGGCCCGGGCGCAGATGGCGCCGCGCGCGCAGTACGTTGCGCACCTCCTGCTGCGCGAGCGGCATCGAAGCCTGGTCGACGCTCTTCACCGAGATGTCGATCGACCCCCGCTCCAGGTGGGTCTTGACGAAGGTCCTCATCGGGATCGCGGCGAAGCGATCCTGGCTCTGCCCGAGCAACTTGCCCTTCGCCACCGTCACGCCGATCACCTCGTACGTGTCGATTCCAAGCCGAATGGAACGACCCACGGGGTCGAGATTGCCGAACAGATCCTCGGCGAGCTCGGGGCCGATCACGCACACCATGCGGCGGCGCTGATCGTCGACGTCCGTGTAGGTCCTCCCCGCTCCGATCGCGTAGTCGTCCACCAGCTCGAAGCCGGCGCTCCGGCCGCGCAGACTGACGCCCTTCTGCTCCTTGTTGCGGTAGCGCGCCACCACCTGAGCGTTGCCCTGCGCGATCACCAGCGTGGCGTGAGGGGTGCCCGCGCGAATGGCGTCGGCGTCGTCGATCGTGATGTCGGGGCGGTCGCGGACCTCCTCGTACTCCTCCTGGCTGGTGATGAAGCCGTACTTGTCCACGTAGAACACGTTGGAGCCGCTGGCGAGGAGCTTCTCGGAGACGAAGCGATTGAGGCCTTCGACGAACGAAAGCACCGCGATCACCGACATGACGCCGATGATCGTGCCGAGCAGCGTGAGAAACGAGCGCAGCTTGTTGGCGCGCAGGGCCGCCAGCGCCATGCCCGCCGATTCGCGGAGGTTCATGGCCGCGCCATCTGCGGCGCCGACGCCGTCCGCACGTCGCTCTCGATCTTGCCGTCCCTCATGCGCACCACCCGCCGCGCCTTGGCGGCGACGTCGGCCTCGTGAGTGACCAGGATGACGGTGTTGCCCTGCTTCCAGATGCGCTCGAACGAGGCCATGATCTCCTCGCCGGTCGCGGTGTCGAGGTTTCCGGTGGGCTCGTCGGCGAGGATGATGCTGGGCTTGTTGACCAGCGCGCGGGCGATCGCCACCCGCTGTCGCTGGCCGCCCGACAGCTCGTTGGGCTTGTGCTTCATGCGATCGCTGAGACCGACGGCCTCCAAGGCCTCGCGCGCCCGCTGGCGGCGCTCTTCGTGCCGCACGCCGGCGTACACGAGCGGCAGCTCGACGTTGTGCAAGGCGTCTGCGCGGGCCAGCAGGTTGAAGGTCTGGAACACGAAGCCGATCTCGCGGTTGCGGATCCGCGCAAGCTCGTCGTCGGAGAGCTTGCCGACGTCGGTGCCCTTGAGCATGTAGCGCCCATCGGAGGGCGTGTCGAGGCAGCCCACGATGTTCATCAGGGTCGACTTGCCCGAGCCCGACGGACCCATGATGGCCACGTATTCGTTCTGCTCGATGTCGAGGTCTACGCCGTTCAGCGCGTGGACCTTCTCATCGCCGACCTCATAGATTCGATGCAGCCCGCGGATTTCGATCAGCACGTGGCTACCCCCGTTTGCGCGCCCCGCCCGCGCCGCCGGCCTGCTCCTGGCGGACCTTTTGCTCCGGCTTGAGCTCGCGCAACGCCTTGTAGGGCCCCGTCACCACCGACTCTCCGGGCTTCAGGTCGCCGGCGATCTCGATCATCGTCTCGCTCGCGATGCCGGTCTTCACCGGAACGAACTTGGCGATTCCCTCGCGCACCACGAACACGCCGGTGATCTCCTTGTCCTTGCGGCCGACGGTGTCCTCCTCGGCGGCAACGGCGTCGCTGCGACGCGCGCGCCGCTCCTTGGCACCGCCCTTCTTCGTGGCGCGCTCGATCTCGCGCTCGGTGCGGACCACCACCGCCTGGATCGGCACGCCGTTGGTCTTGGGGTGCGTGGCGGTCTCGATCTCGACGTCCGCGGTCATGCCGGGACGCACTTCGCTCACGGTGGCGTCGAACGTCACTTCGACCTCGAAGTTGGTCTGGCCCTCGACGACCCCGCCGGTGGCGCTGCGCTTGGCGGTGTTCGCGATCTCGGTGACCGTGCCGTCGTACGCGCTATCGGGCAAGGCGTCGACGGTGATCTTGGCCTTCTGCCCGAGGCGAATGTCGACCACGTCGGTTTCGTCGACGTCCGCCTTCACCACCATGCGCGACAAGTCGGAGACCGTGAGGATCTGGGTGCCCGCGTTGTTCATGGTCCCCATGATCACGATCTCGCCTTCCTCGATGTAGAGCGCGCTGACCACACCGTCGATCGGCGCCACGATGCGCGTCTTCGACAGGTTGTCGGTGGCGGCGGTGAGCGCCGCCTGTGAGCGCGCCACCTCCTCGCGCGCGCCGTTCGCAGCCTCACGCGCGGCCTCGAACGTGGAGGTCGCCTGATCCCACTCCGCGTTCGAGAGCAGCTTCTGCTCGTAGAGCGCCTTCTGGCGCTGGAAGTTCGACTCGGCCACCTTGAACTTGCTGTCGGCATCGCGCTGACGAGCCTTGGCCGAGGCCAATGCGGTGCGGGCCTGCACCTGATCGGCCGTCCGCTGGACCGGATCGAGCTGGAGCAGGAGCTGGCCCCTCTTGACCGTGTCCCCCTCCTTGACGGCCAGATGCGTCACCTTGCCCATGATGTCGGCGCTGATCTTGACCTGGGTCTTGGGCTCGATCTTGCCCGGAGCCCGGACCTTGGAGGTGATGTCCTCGGTGCGCACACGAGCCATCTGGACGGCCATTCCCTTCTTGCCGCCCTGCGCCGCCATGTTGACCCCGACGAGAACCAGGAGCAGGGCGACCCCCAAACCGATCCACAGCCACTTTTTCTTCTTCATGGGAGCCTCTGATTCCTCCTCGGACGGCGCGCTACTCGGCGCGGCCCCGGACGCGGTTCAATTGAGCCTCGGCGACCCGAATGGCCGCAAGGGCGGAAACGACGTCGCTCTGGGCACGCTGGAGCTGCACCTGCGCGTCGATCAGATCCAGAATGGTCGAAGACCCGACATTGTACTTCTCCTGGATCAGCTTCAGGTTCTCGGTCGCCGACTCCAGCGTCCGGCGCGCTAGCCGATCTCCCTCCAAGGCTTCGCGGTAGGTCATCACGGCCTGGTGCACCTCGCTCTCCAGGTTGCGGTAGAGGGCGTCTCGATTCTCCTGGGCCCGCATCTGCCGGGCCCTGTTCGCAGCGATCCGGGCGTCGGTCGCGAGCCCATCGAAGAAGTCCCAATTCAGGGCGACCTGGCCTCCGTACGAGCGATCGGTCTCGAGCCGGGTGTTGCTGGTGAGGCTCGAGCCCGGGATCTCGGCGCCCAGGGAGTCCTGAGCCGGCTGGTCGAAGGTCGACGTCGACGAGGACTGGAGGGCCACCTGCCCGCCGAGCGTGATGTAGGGAAGCCTCAGGAAGCGCGCCGAGTTGACGGACGCCTTGGCCGAGATCAGCTCGTTGTCCGCCGCCTGCAGATCCGGCCGGTTCTTCGCCGCCTCGGCGATCAAGGCGGGCTCGTCGACTTCGATCGGAGTTGCGGTGAGCAACGTGTCCACTTCCCCCATCGCGGACTCGCGGATGCCCAGCAGCCGGGCGAGCGCGATGCGCTGGACGGTGACCTGATGCCAGGACAGCACGGAATCGAGCTGGCTCTGCGAAGTGCGCACCTGGGCGCGGTAGAGCTCGCTGCGCGAGACCGAGCCGACTTCGAACAGCGCTCTCACCCGGCGCTCGTCGTCGCGCGACAGCCGCACCGCGCCGCTGCTGACCTGCGCCAGGCGCACCGCGCGGACCACTTCGTAGAACTGACGCCGCGCGGCCAGCGCGACGTCGTTGCGCGTCGCCTGCTGACTCTGCTTCGCGGCTCGGAGGCCGCTGCGCGCCGAGGAGAAGTCGCTCAGGTTCGAGAGGCTGAGAATGTTCCAACGCCCGCTGACGACCGGCTGGGTCGAGTAAGACTCGTCGCGGAAAGTGGTCTGCGGCGGGAACGCGATGCCGCCGATCGCCGAGTTACCGACCGCGTCCTTGGTCAGCCGTCCGCTGCGCGAGATCGACGCGCTGAGATTGGGCAGGATCCCTGAATAGGCGCCGTAAAGGCCGGCCCTGGCGTCCAGCACCCCTGCCTCGGCGCCGATCACCTGGGAGTTGTTCTTGAGCGCGAGCTGCACCGCCTTGCTGGCGGTCAGGATTTCCGCGTGAGCATCGACCGCGAACACCAGACCCAGCCCCCACAGCCAGGCTCGAGCCATAGACGAACCCATCCTCCTCATGGACCTCTCCGTCGAACTCCCGAAAGGCCGTCTTCCGGGCGTGACCTGCTTACGTGGGACGTGGCGAAAGGGTTTCGGTGCATCAGGCTCCAGGCA